>NZ_DF968189.1:0-49292 GCF_001270025.1 Streptomyces azureus
GGCGGGCAACGTTGCCCGCCGGGGCACTGGGTCCGCGCGGGGCGTCGGCGCGCCGCACGGTCCGGTCGGGTCAGAGGTCGAACTCGTGCGGCGGCAGGCCGAGGGTGTAGCACGCTTCACGGACCACGGTCTGCTCGTCCTTGTCGAAGTCGCCGTCGGCACCGCCGATGACGATGCCGATCTGGATGACCGCGCGGGCCTCGGCGGGCTTCTTCTTCGCCTTGGCGATCTCCTGCATCACGCTGACCTTGCCGAAGTCGAAGTCGGCGGTGAGCTTGCCCAGGTTGTCATCGAAGCGGCGACGCAGGTCGTCGGCGTCGAAGTTCTGCAACACCTCGTTGGTGGCGATGAGCTGGGCCACGCGCTGCCGTTCGGACGGGTCGACCGTGCCGTCGGCGGCCGCGACCAGGGCGCACATGGCCATGCTCGCGTCGCGGAAGGCGCCGCTCTTCAGGTCGTTCTTCTTCGCCGTGAGCTGGGTCTGCATCGTCGATGCGGACTCCTTGAGGCGGTCCCACAGGGCCATGAGAACTCCGTAAGTGTCGGGAGGAGGATGCCCGGAAGGAGGTGTCCCGGGCAGGTTTTTCTACAGGAATGTAGAAGGTATCAGCCCTCTTCCTCCTCGTCGTCCTCGAAGAAGTCCCCGGCCTCGTCCACGACTTCGGCCGCGACCATGCCGCCGACGACACCGGCCGCGAGTCCGGCGGCGCCCGCGGCGACAGCGGTGCCCATGCCGGGACCGGAGCGGTGGTGGTCGTCGTGCCCGTGGTGGCCGCCGTGTCCGTGCTCGCCATACGGGTCACCGTGGCCGTACGTGCCGGGGGAGCCGTGCGCCGCCCGGTGCTCGACCAGCTGCCGGATCCAGCCGTCGACTTCTGCGTTCCACTCATGGGCGTCGTGGTGGCCGACCGTGAAGCGGGTCAGCGCGTCGTGGCCCCCGGTGAGGAAGCCGCCTCGCTGGTCGGCCTCCAGGACGACCTCCATGCCGCCCGGGTTGGCCAGGAAGGTCACCTCGATCTCGTTCACCAGGTGCGCGTACTGCGGCGACGGCGTGATCTCGATCTCCTGGTAGAAGGGCAGTTGCTGGCCGGTGCCGCCGATACGCCCGTACTCCAGGTCTGCGGACCTGAAGCCGAAGCCGAGCCGGCCGAGCGCCTCGAGGACCGCCTCCTGGACGGGCAGCGGGCCGACGGTCAGCGGATCCAGGTCGCCCCTGTCCTTGGCGCCGGCCACGGACAGTTCGGTCCGGACGCCGAGGACGACGCCCAAGGGCTGGCCGTGCAGCTCGGTGATCGGTGTCTCCCAGGGCAGCGTCACGCTGAACGGGATGCTGCGCAGCTCGCCCTCGGCGAGCCGGAAGCCGCCGCCGACGGTGAAACGGCCGAAGGCGACGACGCCCTCGCTCTCGCCCTCCTCGTGCTCGGCCTCGACCCGCGCCACCAACTCCAGGGTGATGTGCTCGATGTCGAAGTCGGCGCTGCCGCCCTTGAGATGGACCTGGCCGGTGAGCGCCCCGCCGGGCCGGGCCGTTCCGGGGTCGAGGATCGTGTCGACGGTGGGGCCGCCCACGCCGAGCGACGCGAGCAGTCGTTTGAACACCATGGTGGCGTCCACTCCTTGTGTGTGCGTGTGTTCCATGAGGGTGGTGCCGCCCGTCCTGGGGCATGCGGCACCACGGCGGTTCGCGAGCCGGTCACCAGGCCGCGTCGAGGACGGCCACGCGCCGGACTTCTACAAACGAGTAGAAGCATAGGGCGGTCGAGGGCGGGGCGGGGCACGGCCCCGGTGGGCGGGTCGGGAACGGCCGAAAACGGCTTCCTGCTCCGGCCAGGTGCCGCTACCCAGGAGCACGGCGCGTACTCCCGCTGTCGTGCTCGTGCGCGTTCGTTCCGGCAGGCTCATGTCGTGCGCTGCTCGACCTGACCGGCGACCTGGTGGTCGTCGCGGAGGCCGCCGACGGCGTGCAGGCGGTGGAGCCGGCCCGCACGACCCGGCCCGACGTGGTGCTGAGGGACGCCCGTTTCAAGCCTGCCGGTGTCCGGGTGAGCACCCACTCGGCCCTGGACCTGTGAGGTGTTCTGCACCTCCTTTACAGTTGCTGTAGAGGCAGGTCCACCTGTCTCCACCCACTGTCTGCATGTGCGTCTTGAGAAGGAGCGACGTTCCCCCGATGGGTGAGCCTCCCAGTACCAGCCGTGTCATCCCGCGCCCGACTCATGCGACTGAGGGAGCGGGGGTGGCACGGTGACCGAAGTCCTGCTGCTCCTGCTGGCCCTCCTCCTCACACTGGCCTGCGCGGTGTTCGTCGCGGCCGAGTTCTCCCTCACCACCGTTGAGCGCGGCGAGCTGGAGCGTGCCGCCGAGGCCGGCGAGCGCGGCGCGGACGGTGCGCTGAAGGCCGTACGGCGCCTGACCTTCCAGCTGTCCGGTGCCCAACTCGGCATCACCGTCACCTCACTGGTGATCGGCATGCTCGCCGAGCCGTCTCTGGCGGCCCTCCTGCGCGGACCGCTGAAGGCGGTCGGCCTGGGCGGCGTTACGTCATCGGTGGCGACCGTGCTGGGTGTGGTCATCTCCACCGTCGTGCTGATGGTCGTCGGTGAGCTGGTGCCCAAGAACTGGGCGATCTCCCGGCCTCTGGCGGTCGCCAAGGTGGTGGCCGGCCCGCAGCGCGGTTTCACGGCAGTGTTCGGCCCGTTCATCCGGCACCTGAACAGCACCGCGAACCGCTTTGTACGCCGCTTCGGCCTGGAGCCAGCCGAGGAGCTGGCCTCCGCTCGCAGCCCCGAGGAACTGGTCGCCCTGGCCCGGCACTCGGCCGCGGAAGGCGCCCTGGAAGCCGACTCCGCCGAACTCTTCGTCCGCACCCTGCACCTGAGCGAGCTCACGGCTGAGAACGTGATGACGCCGCGGGTCGACGTGAAGGCGCTCGAAGTGCACGCGACGGCCGCCGACGCCGCCAACCTCTCCCATGCGACCGGCCTGTCCCGCTTCCCGGTCTACCGCGACAGCCTGGACGAGGTCGTCGGCACCGTCCACATCCGGGACGTCCTCGCCCTCGACCCGGAGAAGCGGGCCGTCACCGCGGTCACGGAGCTCGCCACAGAGCCCCTGCTGGTTCCGGACAGCCTCACCGCCGACCGGCTGCTGGAGCGACTGCGGGCCTCGCGCACGATGGCCGTGGTCATCGACGAGTACGGCGGCACGGCGGGCGTGGCCACGGTGGAGGACATCGTCGAGGAGGTCGTCGGCGAGGTCCGCGACGAGCACGACCCCGTCGAGGTCGTCGACCTGCTGCCCGGGCCCCGGACCGGGGACGGCCGCGCGGTGTGGGAGGCGGACGGCAGCGTCCGTCTCGACCAGCTCGCCGAGACGGGACTCACCGCGCCCGACGGGCCGTACGAGACCGTGGCCGGCCTGATCGCCACTCGCCTGTCCCGCATCCCGGTCAAGGGCGACGTGGTGGATCTCGACGGCTGGGAGCTGGAGGTCCTCGACGTCGACCATCACCGCGCCGACCGAGTCCGCATCACCGGGCCGGTCACGGGCCGGCCCCTCCAGCTCGCGGAGGAAGCCCGATGACCTTCCTGCAACTCACCATCGGCGCGCTGACCCTGCTGACCAACGCGTTCTTCGTCGGCGCCGAGTTCGCGCTGATCTCGGTGCGCCGCAGCCAGATCGAGCCCCACGCCCAGGCGGGCAACAAGCGGGCCCGCATGACGCTGTGGGCCCTGGAAAACCTCTCCGCGATGATGGCCACCGCCCAGCTCGGCATCACCGTCTCCTCGCTGGTGCTCGGCGCTGTCGCCGAACCCGCCATAGCCCACCTGCTCGAACCCGGTTTCGAGGCGGTGCACCTCCCGCACGGGCTGGTGCACCCGGTCGCGTTCGTCATCGCGCTGACCCTGGCGA
This sequence comes from Streptomyces azureus, assembly GCF_001270025.1. Classification (NCBI taxonomy): domain Bacteria; kingdom Bacillati; phylum Actinomycetota; class Actinomycetes; order Kitasatosporales; family Streptomycetaceae; genus Streptomyces; species Streptomyces azureus. The sequence goes on from NZ_DF968189.1 coordinate 3,913, forward strand.
CGTATCTGCACATGCTGATCGGCGAGATGGTCCCGAAGAACATCGCGCTCGCCGCGCCGGTGCCCAGTGCCCTGTTGCTCGGCCCTCCCTTGGTCGCCCTCACCCGGGCGCTGAAGCCGGTCGTGTTCGGCATCAACGCCTTCGCCAACGTTCTGCTGAAGCTGCTGCGCGTCGAGCCGAAGGACGAGGTCGAGTCGGTCTACACCGACGACCAGCTCGCCCGTATGGTCCTCGACTCCAGCCAGGCGGGTCTCCTCTCACCCGCCGACGGCGAACGGCTCCGCGACGCGCTGGAACTGGGCGCACGGCCGGTCGGCGAGATCCTCGTCCCCACCCATCGGATGCACACCGTCGACCACACCGTCACTCCTGCGCATCTCGAACGGGTGGCCGCAGGAGCGGGGTACTCCCGCTTTCCCGTCACCGGCCCCGAGGGTGCCCTTCTCGGTTACCTGCACATCAAGGACACCCTCGGCGTCACCGACCGCGAACGGCCCTTCCCCCGCGGCGCGCTGCACAAGGTCACCCGGGTGCGCATCGACACCCCGCTCGACGACACCCTCACGGCCCTGCGCGCCGAGGGCAGCCACCTCGCCGCCGTCGTCGGTGAGAGCGGCAAGGTCATCGGCTTTGTGACCATGGAGGACGTGCTGTCCGAGCTGGTCGGCCCCGCGGCTCCGGCCCCTGGGTGACCGCCCGGGATGCGGGGTCGAGTAGATGCGCAGGGCCGTGTTGTCGCCGGTGCGCCATATGACCTCCTCGCGCCAGTCGCCGAGGAGGTCGCCGGACAGGACGGGCGTGGCCTTGGTGCCGTTGTTGGAGGAGACGCCGGATCCGGTGAGCTGGCGGGTGTCGCCGGAGGTGCCGTACTTGTCGATGCGGGTGCCGTCGAGGAGCCGTCGTCACGTACTCGTTCACCAAGGTGAACGACCCGGTGTTCATCCAGTTCGGCCACAACGACAAGCAGACCAGCGCGTCCGCCTTCCGGAGCAACCTCACCTCCATGATCTCGCGGGTCCGTGCGAAGGGCGACGTCCCGGTCCTGGTGACCCCGCCGGTCCGCCGGCTGTTCGACGGCAACCGGCTCACGTCAACGGCGCTGCACGTCAACGGCGTGGGCGTGGACCTGCCCGCCGAGATGCGCTCGCTCGGCGCGGCGCAGAACGTGCCGGTGATCGACCTGACCGCCAAGAGCAAGGCGCTGGTGGAGTCCCTCGGCCCGTCCGCCTCCGCGCAGCTCCTCCTGCGCTCCTCCGTTGACGGCGGCACGGACAACACCCACTTTCGCAGCCCGCCGCATCTCAAGTAGCGCCGACGGGCCCAGTGTTGTCTCGTGGCGCACGACGAGCGCAACTCGGTGGCGTCTGGGGTGGAAGTGAGGAAGGCTCGCTCGCATGGTTTCGGTACTGCAGAACGTTGCGATCGACTGTGCGGATGCCTACGAGCTGGCCCGGTTCTGGAGCAGGGTGACTGGCCGTCCGCTGCATCCGGAGGACAAACCGGGTGACAGGGAGACCCAGGTGCTGCTGGCGGATGGCCCAGTGCTGTACTTCAACCAGGTGCCCGAGTCCAAGAAGACCAAGAACCGGATCCATCTGTGTCTGCGCCCTGAGACCTCGCGTGAGCAGGAGGTGGAACGGCTGCTGGGCCTCGGTGCCACCTTCGTCGCGGATCACCGCAATCGCGATGGCTCTGGCTGGGCAGTCCTTGCCGACCCCGAAGGCAACGAGTTCTGCGTGCTTCGCAGCGAGTCCGACCGAGCCGCCTCCTCCCCCTGGCAGAGGCACGCGCAAGCCCCGCTCACCGGCACTGAACAGTGCTTCACGTCAACACAGGTCAGTACACCTGGTCCGCAGCTATGACGGCCTGGACGAGGCCCGGGAATCTGCGGTCCAAGTCCTCCTTGCGGAGGCGCATGTACAGCCCGTTCCCGGCGTCGCGCTGGTACACCAGGCCTGCTTCGCGCAGTACTCGCCAGTGACGCGTGCGGCTGGACTTGCTCACCGGCAGGTCGAAGGAAGCGCAGAGCCGCTCTTCGTCCGGCCGTTCGGCAAGTTCAGCCACGACCCGACGCCGGTTTCCGTCGGCTAGTGCCAGAAGGATGGGCCCCACCTCCAACTCCTCGGCACGAGGGTGGGCCAACTCGCCTGCCGCCATCACTCCACCTCTCGACAAGGTACGCCTAGTTGCGTACCTTACCCAGAGGTACGCGACTGGGCGTACCTTACCGCTGTTGGGGGAGCCATGTCTGCGCCTGCATCGCCACGTCGCCGAGTTCTGTCGCGCGTCCGCTTGGCACTACGCAAGCTTCTGCTCAGCGAGCACTCTCCCTTCATGACCCTCTGACCCGGAGTGATGGGTGATTGGACGCAGGGCGTGCCCCCGCCGGCCAGGAGGATGCCGCGCTCACGGCGTCGGCGGTCAGCGGGGTGGGCAGGTGGTGTGGGCCGGTCATGGGATTGCCTCCTTGACCTGCTGGCAGCGGGCGCAGTAGCGGGCCTGCGGCACGATCATCAGCCGTTGCCGGCCGACGGGGTGCCGGCACAGGTGGCAGATGCCGTAAGTTCCCTCGTCCATGCGGGTCAGGGCCGCTTCGACGTCGGCGAGGACCATGCGGGCGGAGGCGGTGAGCTTGATGCGGACCTCCATCTGGGCTGCGGTCTGCCGCTGGAGCCGGTCCTCGGCACGGGAGGTGGTGGGTCCGGCGAGCTGGCGCAGTTGCTCTTGGCGGAACGAGCGCTGCTCGTGCAGGTGCTCGCGCAGCGCGGCGAGGTCTTCGGCCGACAGGTGGGTCGTGCTCTCGCCGATGGTCTGGTCGGTCACCACGTCACCCCTTTGAGGCACGGTGTAGGAGGTCGGTACGGGCGTCGGTCAGGCTGCGCGGCGCTGGCAGGCGACGCAGTAGCGGGTGTAGGGGAGGATCTCCAGGCGTTCCGGGGGGACCGGTTTGGCGCAGCCCAGGCAGGTTCCGTAGGTGCCGTCCTCGATGCGGGCGAAAGCTGCCTCGATCTCGTTGAGGACCCGCTCCATCGCGGTCTTCTGGACGGCCGACAGGTGGTCGTCCGTGCTGGGCCCGGACTCGTCGAGGGCCTGCAACTGAGCCAGCCGTGAGGTGCGGGCGTGCTCCAGGCGCTGACGGGCCTCGTGGAGGCGGGCCTCGTGAAGGTGGGGCTCGGTCCGGGTGACATCGAGCGACATGGTCGGTCCCTTTCTCGGCCAGGGTGATCGGGTGTCTTCCACCTTCGCCGGGCAGGTGGCGGATACCTATCGGGCACGAGGCCCATTTGCGCCGGGGCGGGGGATCCATGGGGCCGTGCCGTGGGTGGTGCTCAACGGGGGAAATGGGGGCTGGGCCCCATCGACGGGGCACTCGGGAGGGGGCAGGCTGACCGCAGGGTCACTCGGGCACCCCGGGATGAAAGCGGTGGGGCTGCGCGCGGCCCGGTGATGGAGGTGAACCGAGGTTTTCCAGAAGGGAGGCGGAGGGCCGGTGTCCCTGTTCTGGCGGATCTTCGCCCTCAACGCCGTGGTGCTGGGCACGGCCACGGCCCTGTTGCTGTGGGCGCCCGTGACCGTCTCCGTGCCGGTTCTGCTCACCGAGGCGGTCATCCTCGTCGGGGGCCTGGTCGTCATGCTGGTCGCCAACGCCGCGCTGCTGCGGCTCGGCCTGGCCCCGCTGGGCCGGCTCACGAAGCTGATGACCACGGTGGACCTGCTGCGTCCCGGCCAGCGCCTGCCCGCTTCCGGCGGCGGCGAGATCACCGAGGTGATCCGTACGTTCAACGCCATGCTGGAGCGGCTGGAGCACGAGAGGGCCACCAGCAGTGCCCGGGCCCTGCTGGCCCAGGAGGCCGAACGGCGCCGCATCGCGCAGGAACTCCACGACGAGGTCGGCCAGAGCATGACCGCGATCCTGCTGGAACTCAAGCGCGTCTCGGACGAGGCGCCGCCGACGCTGCGCGAGCAGTTGCACGAGGTGCAGGAGATCACCCGGGAGAGCCTGGACGAGGTCCGCCGCCTGGCGCGCAGGCTGCGGCCGGGAGTGCTGGACGACCTGGGTCTGGTCAGCGCGCTCACCTCGCTCACCGAGGACTTCGCCACCCACACCGGCTTGCAGGTCACCCGCCGTTTCGATGCCGACCTGCCGGTCCTGGAGCCGGGGACGGAACTGGTCCTCTACCGCGTCGCCCAGGAGTCGATGACCAACGTCGCCCGGCACGCGGACGCCACACAGGTCACCGTCGCCCTGCGTCACACCGACGACCACGTGGTGCTGGCCGTCACCGACGACGGCTGCGGCGTCGAGGCCCCCAGAGAAGGCGCCGGCATCCGCGGCATGCGCGAGCGAGCCCTGCTCATCGGCGGCAGCCTCGACATCACCCCGGCACCCGACAGCGGCACCCGGGTCCAGCTCACCGCACCCGTATCCAGGAAGCAGCTCTGACCATGCCCGAAGCGACCACGACCGCCACGACGGGGACGAGCACGATCCGCATCCTGCTCGCCGACGACCATGCGCTGGTGCGCCGCGGGGTGCGGCTCATCCTCGACCGGGAGCCGGACCTGGAGGTGGTCGCCGAGGCCGGGGACGGCGCCGAGGCCATCGAGATGGCCCGCGCCCGCGAAGTCGACCTGGCCGTGCTGGACATCGCCATGCCGCGTCTGACCGGCCTGCAGGCCGCCCGGGAACTGGCCGCCCTCAAGCCGGGCCTGCGGATCATGATGCTCACGATGCACGACAACGAGCAGTACTTCTTCCAGGCCCTGAAGGCCGGCGCGAACGGGTACGTACTGAAGTCCGTCGCCGACCGGGACCTGATCGCCGCCTGCCGGGCCGCGATGCGGGACGAGCCCTTCCTGTATCCGGGCGCGGTCACCGCCCTGATCCGCAACTACCTGGACCGGGCCCGCCACGGCGAGGAGACGCCCGACCAGATCCTCACACCCCGCGAGGAAGAGGTTCTCAAGCTGGTGGCCGAGGGGCACTCGTCCAAGGAGATCGCCGACCTGCTGTTCATCAGCGTCAAGACCGTCCAGCGGCACCGCGCCAACCTGCTGCAGAAGCTCGGCCTGCGTGACCGCCTGGAACTCACCCGGTACGCCATCCGCGCCGGTCTGATCGAAGCCTGAACCGTCCGCCCGCACCGCAGCACACGACGATGAAAGGGGACGGTGCATGCACCGCACTGCGCGCACCGCCCCCGGCACCGGCAGCGCCCGGCCCCGCGTCGCGGTACTGGCGGCCGTCGTGCTGGTGTTGCTGGCCGCGCTCGGCATCGCCGGCCTGCCGCCCGGCGCGACGAGCGAGCCGGTGGCCCGCGCGGTGGCAGGGGCCGATCGGCACGTGGACACCCCGCCACGCGCCGACGATGGGTGCGGCACCGTCTGCGCCGTCCGGGCGGCAACCCGCCCGGAGTCGCACAGCGAGCATCCTGCGCCGCGCGGCCACCTCGTCACCTGCGCCCCCGGCACGGACGTCACCCCGACCGGGTCCGCACCGCCCTCGCCGACGCCGGATTCCCCCGGGCCGTCGTGCAGTCCTCGGGCGAAACGGGCCTGACGGTGCGCACCGACCCGCTGACCAACGCCGAGGAGACCGAGGTCACCGGTGCCGTGCGCGATCTCGCGGGGCGGGCGGACAAGGTACGCGACGAACTGATCGGACCCAGCCTGGGCGAGGAACTGCGCCGGGGCGCCCTGATCGCGCTCGCCGTGGCCCTCGGCGCCCAGTTCGCCTACCTCGCGGCACGCTTCCGGTGGGTGTTCGGCACGGCGGCGGTCGTCGCCCTCGCCCACGACGTGGTGATCCTCGCCGGCGTCTTCGCCTGGCTCGGCAGGCCCGTCGACGGGGTGTTCCTGGCGGCCCTGCTCACCGTCATCGGCTACTCGGTCAACGACTCCGTGGTCCTCTTCGACCGCGTCAGGGAACTCGCCCGCAAGTCTCCCGGGGCACCGCTACCGGACATCACCGACCAGGCCATCCTGCAGACCCTGCCCCGGACCGTGAACACCGGCATCGGCGCCGCGTTCATCCTCACCGCCCTCGCCGTGCTCGGCGGGTCCTCGCTGACCGACTTCGCCCTGGCCCTGCTCATCGGCCTCGTGGTCGGTACGTACTCCTCCGTCCTCACCGCCGCCCCCGTGGCGATCGGGCTCCACCACCGCATCCCACCCCGGCAGTCGTCCGGCCGCACCTGACCCGGCCGGGGGTCGGGCGCGGGTGAGGTGGGTGAGCCCTCGTCCGGCTCACCCGCCTTCCCCCGTGCGCGCCGCCGTGTCAGTGCGGCTGCCGTTCGCCGTGGTAGCGCTGGGCGAGCCGGGCGAGGGCGACCGCGCCGAGCAGGAGGCCGAAGTCGCGCAGCGCGATGTCGTAGTACCCCGGGATGGTCAGCAGGTTGACGATGATGCCGGCCAGCCATCCGGCCACCAGCCAGCCGCCGAAGCGCGGGGCGAGAGCAACGGCGAGACCGGCGACGATCTCGATGACACCGACGGCGTACATGGCTGCCTGGGCGCTGCCGGGCACGACGTCGTCGATCCACGGGGCGAGGTAGGTGGGCCAGTCCACGAGCAGGTTGGCGAACTTGTCCAGCCCGAACAGGATCGGCGCCACGGTGAACCCGACGCGCAGGATGACGAACGCCTGGTAGCCGGGGTCACTGAGCACGGCCCGCCGGGGCGCGACGGACGGGGTGGTGTGGGTTGCGGACGTCATGACGCACCGTTCCTTCTATCGACAACTCTCACTAACGATAGAAGCGCGGAAGGCTTCTTTAGTCAATGGCTGTGGGTTTTACACTGGTGCTCGTGGATCACCCGAAAGACGCACCCCGCTCCGACGTCTCCGCCGTCGCCGCCCTGGACGAGCCGACCCGCAGGCGGCTGTACGACCACGTCGTGCGCCAGCCGGGGCCGGTCAGCCGCGACGAAGCCGCCGCCGCTCTCGGGCTGGCGCGCCAGACCGCGGCCTTCCACCTGGACCGCCTGGCCGACGAATCACTCCTCGACGTCGTCTACGAGCGGCGCAGCGGCCGCACCGGCCCGGGAGCGGGCAGGCCGGCCAAGCTCTACAAGCGCTCCGCCAAGCAGGTCACCGTCAGCCTGCCCGAGCGGCGCTACGAGCTGGCCGGACGGCTCCTCGCCCAAGCCATGGAGGAATCCGAGGCCACGGGTGAACCGGTCCGCGCCGTCCTGCACCGAAGGGCCCACCAACTCGGCGCCCAGCTCGCCGGCCAGGGCGGCACCGGCGTGTTCGACCTTCTGGAGAGGTACGGGTTCGAGCCCCGCCACGACGGTGGCGCGATCGTGCTGGGCAACTGCCCCTTCCACGCGCTCGCCCGCGAACACACCCAGACGGTGTGCGGCATGAACCTCCACCTGTTCCGGGGCGTCCTCGAAGGGCTCGACGACAGCAGTCTCCACGCATGCCTGGCGCCCAGCCCCGGCCACTGCTGTGTCCGTCTGGAACCGGCTTCCGCCCCGCCCGCGACCGCGAGTTCCTGACACACCGGTCGTCGTCCTCGGCATCGACACCAGCACCGAGAGCCTGCTCGGCGCACTCCGCCACGACGCCCGCTCCCGCGCTGGAGCGTGGCGAGAAAGGTCGGTGTACAGGGGGTTGACGCACCCGATACCTGACAGGAACTGTGTTGCACATCGAGCTCGAAGTTGCGTGTTGCGCACCGCTGCCCGCGGTGCGCAACACGGGGATGCAGACCCGCCACCCCCGTCCCCTGTCGGAAGGCTGCGGATGACTACCGCGACGACGAAGAAAACGACATCGGCCCTCGCACGGGTGGATCCGGCCGTCCTCTATGTATCGGTCACGCTGTCCGCCCTGTTCGTCGCTTGGGGGGTGTTCTTCACCGACAGTCTCGCCACGGTCGCCGAGACGACGCTGGGCCGGATCATCGACAACTTCGGCTGGCTGTTCGTCCTGACGAGTTCCGGGTTCGTGGTGCTGGCGACGGTGCTCGCGTTCAGCCGGTTCGGTTCCATCCGGCTCGGCAGAGACGGGGAGCGCCCGGAGTTCAGCACCGCGTCCTGGGTGGCGATGATGTTCAGCGCCGGCATGGGGATCGGCCTCATGTTCTACGGAGCGAGCGAGCCGATCATGCATATGTCCAGCCCGCCGCCAGGCTCCGCGAAGGCGGGCAGCGAGGACGCCGCCCGCCTGGCGTTGGAGTACTCGTACTTCCACTGGGCGATCCACCCCTGGGCGATGTACGCCGTCGCCGGGCTGGCGCTCGCCTACTTCGGTTTCCGCAAGAGCGGCAACAGCCTGATCAGCTCCGCCTTCCGCCCACTGCTGGGCGACCGGGTGGACGGACCACTGGGCAAGTCCATCGACATCCTGGCGATCTTCGCCACCCTCTTCGGTTCAGCCGTCTCCCTCGGGCTGGGCGCGCTCCAGGTCAACCGGGGGCTGAACGAGGTCTGGGGCGTCCCCGACTCCACCGCGCTGGCCGTCTCGGTCATCGCGGTCCTCACCGTCCTGTTCGTGATCTCCGCCCTCTCCGGCGTGCATCGCGGCATCCAGTGGCTGAGCAACGGCAACATGATTCTCGCCGCCGTGCTGCTGCTCTTCGTCTTCGTGGTGGGCCCCACGGTGTTCATCCTGGAGAGCCAGACCGAGGCGCTGGGCGGCTATCTGGCCTCGCTGCCGAAGATGAGTTTCACGACGGGTGCCTTCGGCGGCGGTGAATGGCTCTCCGGCTGGACGGTCTTCTACTGGGCGTGGTGGATCTCCTGGACGCCGTTCGTCGGGACGTTCATCGCCCGGATCTCCCGCGGGCGGACCATCCGGGAGTTCATCGTCGGCGTGATCCTCGCGCCGAGCCTGGTGAGTGTCGTGTGGTTCGCGATCCTCGGCGGGACGGCCCTGAACCAGGAGATGCACGGCGGTCACCTGGCCGCGGCGGTCGCCAAGGGCGAGGAAGCGGGCCTCTTCGCCACCCTGCGGAACCTTCCCTGGTTCCCCGTCACCTCGGTCCTGGTGATCGTTCTGGTCGGCCTGTTCTTCGTGAGCGGTGCGGATGCGGCATCCGTGGTCCTCGGCATGCTCTCCTGCCGGGGCGACATGGCCCCCGGTCGCCTCGTCGTGATCCTCTGGGGTGCGCTGACGGGTCTGGTCGCGGCCGTGCTGTTGATGGCCGGAGGCCTGGAGGCGGTCAAACAGGTGGCCATCATCGCCGCGTTCCCGTTCCTCTTCGTGATGATCGGCCTGTGCGTCTCCCTCGTGAAGGCGCTGCGCGCCGAGCCGATCCCCGCCTCGTCGGCGGAACGGGAAGGTCTCGCCGACGCCGACGCCGACGCCGACGCCGCCGCCGAGCCGGGGCCGGACGACGGTGTACGGCCGGCCGAGGCCATGGCGGACTCGCAGCCCGCGGGCTGAGCTGCCCGGCCGGCCGAACCGGAGGAGCGCGACTCGGCCGGAATCGGACGAACGTGAGGGCCGCCTCCCCGGAGTGTCCGAGGGGCGCGGTCCCTCATGTGCGCCCGTGGCGAGCCTCTTCGTCGGTTTCCCGCTCCGACGGATCCGGCCGAGTCGTCCCGGTTGGTGTCAACCCCTTGACCGTCGGCGTGCTTCTCCACGATGCTCAGTTGCGTATAGCGGTGCGTGTAGCGAATGAGGCAACGCACTCGCGAGGGTTTCCCGCTTGAGGAGCAGCTCATGGCTCACGAGGTTCGTGCCGTCGTCGCCCGGAAGAAGGGCGCGCCCGTCTCCGTCGAGACGATCGTCGTCCCGGATCCTGGTCCGGGTGAGGCGCTGGTCAAGGTCGAGGCGTGCGGCGTCTGTCATACCGATCTCCACTACCGCGAAGGCGGGATCAACGACGAATTCCCCTTCCTCCTGGGGCACGAGGCGGCAGGCCGCGTCGAGGCGGTCGGGGAGGGAGTCACCGGCGTCGAGCCCGGCGACTTCGTCATCCTCAACTGGCGTGCGGTGTGCGGCCAGTGCCGGGCTTGCAGCAAGGGCAAGCCCTGGTACTGCTTCGCCACCCACAACGCGACACAGCCGATGACGCTGCTCGACGGCACCCCGCTCTCGCCGGCACTCGGCATCGGCGCGTTCGCGGAGAAGACGCTGGTCGCCGCCGGGCAGTGCACCAAGGTGGATCCGGCGGCCCCGGCGGCGGCAGCCGGTCTGCTCGGGTGCGGCGTCATGGCGGGCTTCGGCGCGGCCGTGAACACCGGTGCCGTCGGCCGGGGCGACTCCGTCGCCGTCATCGGCTGCGGCGGCGTCGGAATGGCCGCCGTCGCGGGCGCGAGGCTGGCCGGGGCGAGCAAGGTCATCGCCGTCGACATCGACCAGCGCAAGCTGGACCGGGCCATGGCCATGGGGGCCACCCACACGGTCGACGGGGCGAAGGGCGACGTCGTGGAAGCGGTGCGCGAGCTGACGGGCGGCTTCGGCGCGGACGTCGTCGTGGAGGCCGTCGGCCGCCCCGAGACGTACCGGCAGGCCTTCTACGCCCGCGACCTGGCGGGCACGGTCGTGCTGGTCGGCGTGCCCACCCCGGAGATGAAGGTGGAGCTGCCCCTGCTCGACGTCTTCGGCCGGGGCGGCTCGCTGAAGTCCAGCTGGTACGGCGACTGCCTGCCCTCGCGCGACTTCCCGGCCCTCATCGACCTGTATCTGGGAGGCCGTTTCGACCTGGACGCGTTCGTCTCCGAGACCATCGGCCTCGGTGACGTGGAGGAGGCGTTCGAGAAGATGCACCGCGGCGACGTGCTGCGCTCGGTGGTGGTGCTGTGATGGCCGGCGCACCGCGCATCGAACACCTCGTCACCAGCGGGACCTTCAGCCTCGACGGCGGGACCTGGGACGTCGACAACAACGTCTGGATCATCGGTGACGACGACGAGGTGGTCGTCATCGACGCGGCACACGATTCCGACGCCATCTTGGAGGCCGTCGGTGACCGTCGCCTGTCGGCCATCGTGTGCACCCACGCCCACGACGACCATGTGCGCGCCGCACCGGACGTCGCCCTGGCCACGGGCGCGCCCATTCTCCTGCACCCTGACGACCATGTGCTGTGGAAGATGGTGCACCCCGGCCGGCGGCCCGACGGCCCGCTCGCCGACGGTGACGAACTCATGGTGGCGGGCATCGGCCTGCGTGTCCTCCACACACCCGGACACGCTCCGGGTGCCGTGTGCCTGTACGCACCCGAACTGGGCGCACTGTTCAGCGGTGACACGCTGTTCGCCGGAGGCCCCGGCGCGACAGGGCGCTCGTACAGCGACTTCGGCACGATCATCGGCTCCATCGGTGACCGGCTGCTGACCCTCCCGGGTGAGACGGTCGTCCACACCGGACACGGCGAGACGACGACCGTCGAGGCGGAGGCACCGCACCTTCAGGAGTGGGCGGCCCGCGGCTGGTGACAGGGCGCCGCCAGGCCGGCCGGGGGCGATCGAGTGCCCGCGTGTCTCCTCGCTCGGGACCCGCGAACGAGAGCCCGCCCCCGGGCCGGCATCCCGCGAGCCCGTCGGCATGCCCGTGTGCCTGGTCGGCATACCGGCGTACCCGGCCGTCGTGGCCCTGTCCTCGGCCGTCGTGGCCGTGTCCTCGGCCGTCGCGGCCAGGAACGACCGTCATGACCAAGGACCATCCGTCCCGCCGACCCCGGACGAACCGCCGTGCACGCTCCCGCCCCGATGGCCCGCTTCGGCGGCCTCGTCGCCGCTGATCTGCGTGATGTGACCAGCGATCCCGCCGCCCTGGACTCCTCCGGCTTCTGGGCGGTCGTCGCGGACTTCGAAGGCCGCCTGGTCTGCGCCCGGTTCGGCCGGCTGCGCACCGCGCAGGTGCCCGCTCCGCAGACCGGGGCCTGGCGGGGCCCGGCCGCAGGCGACTGGACCTCGTCGCTGGACCGCACCGCCTACACCGCGGGCGTGCGCCGCATCCGCGAGCACATCGCGGCGGGCGACGTCTACCAGGCCAATCTCTGCCGCGTGCTCTCCGCACCCCTGCCCGACCCGGCCGCCGCCGACATCGACGCGCTCACCGGGCTGCTCGCCCGCGGCAACCCCGCGCCCTACGCCGGTACGGTCCGGCTTCCCGCGCACGGCGTCGAAGTGGCCACCGCCTCGCCCGAACTCTTCCTGCGCCGTACCGGCCGGACCGTGGAGTCCGGGCCGATCAAAGGCACGGGCCGTACGGCGGACGATCTGCTCGAGAAGGACCACGCCGAGAACGTGATGATCGTGGACCTGGTCCGCAACGACCTGGGGCGGGTCTGCGCCACCGGATCCGTGACCGTCCCGGCCCTGTGCGCCGTCGAGCGGCACCCGGGCCTGGTGCATCTCGTCTCCACCGTGCGCGGGGAGCTGGCGCAGGGCGCGGGCTGGCCCGAGCTGATGGCCGGGACCTTCCCACCGGGTTCCGTGACCGGCGCGCCCAAAACCAGCGCACTGCGCATCATCGACGCCCTGGAGACCGCGCCCCGCGGCCCGTACTGCGGCGCCATCGGCTGGGTCGACGCCGACCGGGGGACCGGTGAACTGGCTGTGGGCATCCGCACCTTCTGGATCGACCGTGCCGCCCCGGCGGGGCCGGTGCTGCGCTTCGGTACGGGCGCCGGCATCACCTGGGGGTCCGACCCCGGGCGGGAGTGGGACGAGACCGAACTGAAGGCCTCTCGGCTGCTCACTCTGGCGTCGAGGCCGCATGGCGAGGCCGAGTCCCTCCACCTGCCTTGACAGTGTCGCGCGGCCGTCCTCAGACTCGTTGCTCAAATCGCACATTGTTCCTCTATGCGCAACGAGGTCACCAGGTCCCATGATGATTTCCGCACGCCGTCCCGTCGACCAGCTCCGAGTCGCGTGAGCACCGCCGCCCGGCCCGGCCGGGCCGCTCCCGCGCTCCATCCGCGAGGACTTCCCCGCCTCGACCGGACCCTGGTGATGGGCATCGTGAACGTCACGCCCGACTCGTTCTCCGACGGCGGGCGCTGGTTCGATCCGGAACGGGCCGTCACGCACGGCCTCGCGCTGCTCGACGAGGGCGCGGACATCCTGGACGTGGGTGGCGAGTCGACCCGTCCCGGCGCCGCGCGCCCGGCCGTCGAGGAGGAGCTGCGGCGCGTGCTGCCGGTCGTCCGCGAACTCGCCGCCGCGGGTGCGACGGTCAGTGTCGACACGATGCGGGCCGAGGTCGCCGCTCATGCCATCGAGGCCGGCGCCGCCCTGGTCAACGATGTCTCCGGCGGGCTCGCCGACCCGGAGATGCTGCCGCTGATGGCCCGGGCCGGTGCGCCCTACGTGCTCATGCACTGGCGCGGGCACTCCGCGGGGATGCAGGCGAACGCCGTGTACGACGACGTCGTCACCGACGTGGTCGACGAGTTGCGGGCGAGAGTCGACGCGGCCTTGCACGCCGGGGTCCCGGCGGACTGTCTCATCGTCGACCCGGGGCTCGGGTTCGCCAAGCACGCCGAGCACAACTGGCGGCTGCTCGGCCGTCTCCGGGAGGTCGTCGCGCTCGGCCGGCCGGTCCTGGTGGGTGCGGCGCGGAAGTCCTTTCTGGGTCACCTGCTCGCCGACCCGGAGACAGGGCAGCCCCGCCCGGCGCACCTGCGGGACGCGGCCACCTCCGCGGTGTCGGTCCTGGCCGCCGCGCAGGGCGCCTGGTGCGTGCGCGTCCACGACGTCGCCTCGACGGCCGACGCGGTGCGCGTGGCCGCTCGGTGGGGCCTCGATTCCGCGGCGACGCCGCTGCCGATGGGCCAGTTCTGAGAGGCGTTCCGCTCTGACCTGCGTTTCCCATGGTGCAGGGGGTTGCGTGATATGCAACACGAAATATGGGCGCCAGGTGACCCGTGAACTCCTTGACAAGGGTTTGTGGGCGCCCTCAAACTGGCGTTGCGTTCACCGCAATCCGTTCCGCTATACGCACCGAGGTGTCATGATGATTGCCGCGTGCCGTCTCGTGGATCTGCCCCGAGGCGAGGCCCACAGGCTCGACATCGACCCGCCGGTCTCGGTGTTCCACACCGATGACGGCGAACTCTTCGCCATCGACGACACATGCACCCACCAGGACGCCTCGCTTGCCGACGGCTGGCTGGAGGGCTGTGAGGTCGAATGCCCGCTGCACGCCTCGAAGTTCAACCTCAAGACGGGAGCCGTCGACGCCCCGCCGGCCAAGCTCCCGGTGCGCACGCACGAGGTCTTCGTCGAGGACGGCATGATCTACGTCCGGCTGTCCACGGCAGCTCCGAACCTGCCTCCCTGCATCGCGGCCCGGCTCGTGGGGGGCGTCACGTGAGGACCGTGGCCGTGGTGGGCGCGTCGCTGGCCGGTCTGTCGGCGGCGCGCTCGTTGCGGAAACAGGGATACGACGGACGGCTGGTCGTCATCGGCGACGAAATCCATCGCCCGTACGACAGGCCGCCACTGTCCAAGGAGTTCCTGGCCGGTGGCATCAGCGAAGCCGATCTCGCACTGGAGTCGGACGACGAGGACTTGCAGGCGGAGTGGCTGCTCGGAGCCCGCGCCGCCGGACTCGACACCACGCCCCGCGCCGTGCGGCTCACCGACGGCCGGGAAGTGCGGGCCGACGGCATCGTCATCGCCACCGGTGCCGCCGCCCGGACCCTGCCCGGTATGGATGGACTGGCCGGTGTGCACACCCTGCGCACACTGGACGACGCCCGCGCCCTGCGGGACGAACTGACCCAAGGCGGACGCCTGGTCGTGATCGGCGGCGGCTTCATCGGTGCCGAGGTCGCCTCCACCGCCTACGCTCTCGGCCTCGACGTGACCATCGTCGAGGCGGCGCCCACACCACTGGCCGGACCGCTCGGCGCGGCCATGGGGCGTATCGTCTCCGCCCTCCACGCGGACCACGGCGTACACCTGTTGTGCGGCGTGGGCGTCAAGGGACTGAGCGGCGAGAACCGCGTCGACGCGGTCCTGATGGAGGACGGCCGGAGCATCCCCGCCGACATAGTCGTCGTGGGTGTCGGGGCCCGTCCCTGCGTCGAGTGGCTGGCCGGATCGGGTGTCGAACTCGACGACGGCGTCAAGTGCGGTGCGGACGGCCGGACCAGCCTGGCCGGGGTGGTCGCGGTCGGCGACTGCGCCTCCTGGTACGACCCGCGCGCAGGCACGCACCGCCGCGTCGAGCACTGGACAGGCGCCCGCGAACGCCCCGACGCGGCCGTGGCCGCCCTGCTGTCCTGGGGTGAGTCCGAACCGGGCACACCCCGGCCGCCGTACTTCTGGTCCGACCAGTACGGCGTGAAGATCCAGTTCGCCGGCCATGCGGCCCGCGCCGACAGCGTGACGATCGAGGAAGGCACCGCGGACGATCGCAACGTCCTGGCCGTCTACCGGCGTGCCGGACACCCGGTCGCCGTACTCGGGATGAACCAGCCGAAGCTGTTCATGCGCTGGCGCAAGCAGCTCGCGGCCAAGGCGCCCTGACAGGGGCGTAGACCGCACTCACAACCGCTGTTGCGCGGAGGGGCCGGCCCGCCGCGCTGCTCCTTACCAACGACGTCCGGTGTCGCTCTTCCCGGCGCGTGCATGCCCGATCCACTCGTCTCCCCGAGGAGTGCACTGTGACCTCGACCGGCCTGCCGGAAAGCCTGATCGCCACCCTCCCCGGTTCCTCCTACACGGATCCGAAGATCTTCGCCCAGGAGCAGGAACACATCTTCGAGGCGATGTGGTTCTGCGCCGTGCGCTCCGCCGACCTCGCCCGGCCCGGTGCCTTCCGGACCGTCGAGGTGGGCCGCGAGAGCATCCTGATCACCCGGGCACGGGACAACTCCATACGTGCATTCTTCAATGTCTGCCGGCACCGCGGAGCCAAGCTCTGCACGGCGGAGACCGGCGAGGTCAAACGCGCCTTCCAGTGCCCTTATCACGCCTGGACCTACGACCTGACGGGCAAACTCGTCGCGGCACCCAACCTCACCAAGATGCCCGACATCAGCCGCACCGAGTACGGCCTGGCAGCAGTGGCCACGCGGGAATGGCTCGGCTATGTGTGGGTGTGCCTCGCAGAGGACCCGCCCCCCTTCGACGAGGTCGTGGGGGATGTGGTCGCGCGCCTGGGCGACACGGAGTCGATCGAGCACTACGACATCGACAACCTCGAAGTCGGCAAACGCATCGTCTACGACGTGAAGGCGAACTGGAAACTCATCGTCGAGAACTTCATGGAGTGCTATCACTGCGCGACGATCCACCCCGAACTGACCGAGGTCCTCCCCGAGTTCGCCGACGGGTACGCCGCCCAGTACTACGTGGGACACGGTGCGGAGTTCGGCTCCGAGGTCAAGGGCTTCACCGTCGACGGCTCCGAAGGCCTCGACCGCATTCCCGGCGTCACCGAGGACCAGGATCGCCGTTACTACGCGATCACCGTCCGGCCGCAGGTGTTCATCAACCTCGTGCCCGACCATGTGATCTTCCACCGGATGTACCCGGTCGCCGCGGACCGCACCATCGTCGAGTGCGACTGGCTCTACCTCAAACACGTCGTCGAGAGCGGCAAGGACGTCACCCGGTCGGTGGAGCTCTTCGACCGGGTCAACCGGCAGGACTTCGACGCATGCGAGCGCTGTCAGCCCGCGATGAGCTCCCGGCTGTACACCAAGGGCGGAGTCCTCGTGCCCAGCGAGCATCACATCGGTGAGTTCCACGCCTTCGTCCAGGAGCGTCTGGGCGCGGGGCGGCCACGGTAGCGGCGGTTCACGTCGGGCCGCCACCTGGTGTGCAGGGCGCACGTCGAAGGCGGCGCGGCGGGCTCAGCCCAGGTAGCCCATGCGATAGCTGATCTCGTCCGCGCCCTTGACCAGCACCGGTGCCAGCTCGTGCATGCGGTCCTCGGTGAGCCGGTACGCCGGTCCGGAGGCGCTGATCGCCGCGATGACGTCGCCGTCCCTGTTGCGGACCGGGGCGGCCATGGCGTGCAGTCCTACCTCGAACTCCTCCAGGGTCCAGGAGTAGCCACGCTCGAGCGCCTCGGCGAGGTTCTTCTCGAGCTTCGTCTTCGCGGTCAGGGTGCGGGGGGTCACCTTCTTCAGACCGACCTCCGACAGCAGCGCGGCACGCTCCTTCGCCGGCATGTGGGCCAGCAGGATCTTGCCGCTGGAGGTGGCGTGCAACGGCGTCAGCTGGCCGACCCAGTTGAACGCCGTGACAGCACCCGGACCGCGCACCTGATACAGGTTGATCGCGTAACGCTCCTGCATCACGGCGAGGTTCACGGTCTCGCCGATCTCCTCCGCGAGACGCTCGCAGACCGGGCGGCTCTGCTGGGTGATGTCGATGCGCTCGGTGACCGCGCCGGCGAGGCGGACGATGCCGAAACCGAGGCGGTACTTGCCGCGCTCGCCTGCCTGCTCCACCAGGCCGCGCACCTCCAGGGCGCCGAGCAGCCGGAACGCGGTGGACTTGTGGACATCGATCTCGGCGGCCACCTCGCTGACGCCGGCCTCACCGCGCTGGGCCAGGATCTCCAGCACGGTGATGGCGCGGTCGACCGACTGCACCCCACCGGTCGGCGCAGTTGTCGTCTCGGAATCCGCATGGTAGTTGCTCACAACGCAACTATACGGGCGTTAAACATAGCCGACAGCGGTGCAGGTCACGGGCTTGGCATGACATTGCAGAAGTTGCGTTGCTCGCAACCTGGTGCACATAGAGATACAAGTACTAGCATGCCGCGCATTCTCTACGGCGCGACCGAGGCGAGGCCCCATGGCTCACTTGCAGTACGACTTCGTCATCGTCGGTGGTGGATCGGCCGGCAGTGCACTGGCCAACCGGCTCTCCGCGGACCCCGGCAACCGGGTGCTGGTGCTGGAGGCGGGCAGGTCCGACTACCCCTGGGATGTCTTTATCCACATGCCCGCGGCACTGACCTACCCGATCGGCAGCCGGTTCTACGACTGGAAGTACGAGTCCGAACCGGAGCCCCACATGGGCGGGCGGCGCGTCTACCACGCGCGAGGCAAGGTACTGGGCGGTTCCAGCAGCATCAACGGCATGATCTTCCAGCGCGGCAACCCCATGGACTACGAGCGCTGGGCGGCCGACCCGGGCATGAAGACCTGGGACTACGCGCACTGCCTGCCGTACTTCCGGCGGATGGAGAACTGCCTCGCCGCCGACCCGGACGACGAGTTCCGCGGTCACGACGGTCCACTCGTCCTGGAACGCGGCCCGGGGGACAATCCGCTCTTCAAGGCCTTCCTGAAGGCCACCGAGGAGGCGGGCCACGCTCCCACCGACGACGTGAACGGCTATCGGCAGGAAGGTTTCGCCAGATTCGACCGCAACGTCCACCGCGGCCGCCGCCTGTCGGCCTCCAAGGCCTATCTCAAGCCCGTGCGAAAGCGCCCCAACCTCACGATCAAGACGCGCAGCCTGGTCACCCGCGTCCTCTTCGAAGGCAAGCGGGCCGTCGGCGTGGAGTACCGGCGTGGCCGCGGCAGACCCCAGCGGGTGCGTGCCCGCGAAATCATCCTCTGCGGAGGCGCGATCAACTCCCCGCAGCTGCTCCAGCTCTCGGGCGTCGGCAACGCCGAGGAACTGCGCGCGCTCGGCATCGACGTCGTACACGATCTGCCGGGTGTCGGCGAGAACCTCCAGGACCACCTGGAGGTGTACATCCAGTACGCCTGCAAGCAGCCCGTTTCCATGCAGCCGTACCTCGCGAAGTGGCGGGCCCCTTTCATCGGCCTGCAGTGGCTGTTCCGCACGGGCCCCGCCGCGACCAACCACTTCGAAGCGGGCGGCTTCGTCCGCAGCAACGAGGATGTGCCCTACCCCAACCTGATGTTCCACTTCCTGCCCATCGCGGTCCGCTACGACGGCTCCGTGCCCGCCGGTGGACACGGCTACCAGGTGCACGTCGGGCCCATGTACTCCGACGCCATCGGCTCGGTGAAGATCAAGAGCAAGGACCCGGCCGAGCACCCCGCGCTGCGCTTCAACTACCTGTCCACCGAGCAGGACCGCCGCGAGTGGGTCGAGGCCGTCAGGGTCGCCCGTGAGCTGCTCAACCAGCCCGCCATGGCCCCGTACAACGCCGGGGAGGTCTCGCCCGGACCGTCCGTCGAGACCGACGAGGAGATCCTCGCCTGGGTCGCCAAGGACGGCGAGACCGCGCTGCATCCGTCCTGCACCTGCAAGATGGGCACCGACGAGATGGCCGTCGTGGACCCGGCCAGCATGCGGGTGCACGGGGTGGAGGGGCTGCGTGTCGTCGACGCGTCGGTGATGCCCTACATCACCAACGGCAACATCTACGCGCCGGTGATGATGATCGCGGAAAAGGCGGCCGACCTCATCCTCGGAAAGGACCCGCTGCCGCCGTCCAGCGCCGCGTATTACCGGCACCGCTCCCTGCCGTAACCGGCGGTTTTCAGACAGTCGGCAGGCCCGGAGGCGAGGCGTTCCGGGCCGACCGGCGTGCCCTCCCCGTGGCTGTCTCCTTGGTGAAACCGTCATCGGTCACCCCCTTGACGTGGGGTGCAGCCTTCTACAGAGTGTTCCACCACAAGCAATGCGGTGCACGATGCGCAACGCGATCCGCTCGAAGGGCCCGACGTGGCAGACCTGTACGTAGACGGAAAATGGCGGGATCCCGTGGCCGGCGGCCACCGGGACATCCGCTGCCCCGCCGACGGCACGCTCTCCGTGACCGTGTCCGAAGGTACCCGTCCGGACACCGAGGCGGCCATCGCCGCGGCCCGCCGGGCCTTCGACGAAGGGCCCTGGCCGCGCACCTCCGAGCGTGAGCGCGGCGCGCTCCTCCTGCGCACCGCCGACCTCCTCGAACGCGACGCCGACGCGTTCGCCCGTGCCGAATCGCTGGACACCGGCAAACGGCTGGTGGAGAGCGAGTACGACATCGCCGACGTCGTCTCCTGCTTCCGCTACTACGGAGGGCTCGGCGGCACCGGCGCCGGCCGGGTGATCGACACCGGCCGTGACGACGCCGTCAGCCGCGTCGTCTACGAGCCGATCGGCGTGTGCGGACTGATCACCCCCTGGAACTACCCGTTGCTCCAGGCGAGTTGGAAGGTCGCGCCCGCTCTCCTCGCGGGCAACACGATCGTCCTCAAGCCCAGTGAGCTCACCCCCTCGACGTCCATCCTGCTGATGAAGGCGCTGGAGGAGGCCGGGCTCCCGGCCGGTGCCGCCAACCTCGTCCTGGGGACCGGGCCCGAGGTGGGCGCACCGCTCGCCGAGGACCCCGCCGTCGACATGGTCTCCTTCACCGGCGGCCTGGACACCGGCAGACGCATCATGGCCACCGCTGCCGCCACCGTGAAGAAGGTCGCGCTGGAGCTCGGCGGCAAGAACCCCAATGTCGTCTTCGCCGACGCCGACTTCGAGACGGCCGTGGACTTCGCGCTCACGGCCGTCTTCCTGCATTCCGGCCAGGTCTGCTCGGCCGGCGCCCGGCTGATCGTCGAGGACTCGCTGCACGACCGGTTCGTCGACGAGGTGGTCCGCCGCGCCCGGCGGATCCGGCTCGGCGGCCCCTTCGATCCGCGGGCCGAGACCGGCCCGCTGATCTCCGCGCAGCACCTGGCGAAGGTCGAGGCGTACGTCGCGACCGGACTCGCCGAGGGCGCCGTCCTGCGCTGCGGTGGTGGACGCCCCGACGACCCGGCACTGGCGGACGGCCACTACTACCCGCCCACCGTGCTCGACGAGTGCGGTCAGGACATGCGGGTGGTGCACGAGGAGTCCTTCGGTCCCGTGCTCACCGTGGAGCGCTTCACCGGCGAGGACGACGCCGTACGCATCGCCAACGACACCGAGTACGGACTCGCCGGCGCCGTCTGGACGCAGGACGCCGGGAAGGCCCAGCGGGTCGCCCGCCGGCTGCGCCACGGCACGGTGTGGATCAACGATTACCACCCCTATGTGCCGCAGGCGGAATGGGGTGGGTTCGGGCACTCCGGCGTGGGCCGGGAGCTGGGCCCGACCGGCCTGGACGAGTACCGGGAACCCAAACACATCTGGCAGAACATCCAACCCCGGCCGCAGCACTGGTTCCGCGGCTGAACGCCGAAAAGAGGTCGAACATGACCCCAGCAACGACCGAGGTGCCGCAGCGGCGCGGCACGCCCCAGGACCCGGCACCCGACCCGGTCATATCCGTACGCGAGCTGTGGAAGGTGTTCGGGCCGAAGGCGGACCAGGTGCCGGGCTCCGAGGAACTGCGCGGGCTCACCCGCCGCGAACTGATGGACCGCACCGGATGCACCGCCGCCGTGCGGGACGTGGACTTCGAGGTCGCGCCCGGCGAGGTGTTCGTCGTCATGGGCCTGTCCGGCTCCGGCAAGTCCACCCTGGTGCGCTGTCTGACCCGGCTCATCGAACCCACCGCCGGCGACATCCTCTTCGAGGGCGAGAACATCCGCGACGCGGACGCGGGCCGCCTGCGCGAACTGCGCCGCAGCAAGTTCTCCATGGTCTTCCAGCACTTCGGGCTGCTGCCGCACCGCCGGGTCGTCGAGAACGTGGCGTTCGGGCTGGAGATCCGCGGCATGAGCCGGGCCGAGCGCACGAGACGGGCGCTGGAGGTCGTCGAACTCGTCGGGCTCTCCGGGTACGAGAGCTCCTACCCCGACCAGCTCTCCGGCGGTATGCAGCAACGCGTCGGTCTCGCCCGCGCACTGGCCGGTGACCCGGACGTACTCCTCTTCGACGAGCCGTTCTCCGCGCTCGACCCGCTGATCCGCCGTGACATGCAGAACGAGGTCGTCCGGCTGCATCACGAGGTCGGCAAGACCATGGTGTTCATCACCCACGATCTGTCGGAGGCGCTGCGGCTGGGCGACCGCATCCTCATCATGCGCGACGGCAGGATGGTCCAGTGCGGCACCGGCGACGAACTGGTCGGGGCCCCCGCCGACGACTACGTACGCGACTTCGTCAGGGACGTGCCCCGCGGTGACGTACTGACCCTGCGGTGGATCATGCGCCCGGCGGAGCCCGGGGACCCCCTGGACGGTCCCGAGCTCGGCCCGGACGTCGTGGTGAAGGAGGCCACGCGGGCGGTGCTCGCGGCCGAGAAGCCGGTCAAGGTCGTGGAGGACGGCAAGCTGCTCGGCATCGTCGGCGACGAGGAGATCCTCGCGGTGGTCGCCGGGCAGGAAGGCGACGCGTGATGACCGTCGCGATCGAGAAGCCGGAGAAGACCGGGACCGTGGAGCCGCCCGCTCCCGCCCGGCGTGTGCGCACGGTCAACCGCGCCGTGGTGGTGGCCGCGGTCGTGCTCGTCTGGCTGGTGCTCTTCGCCGTGCTGCGCGGCAAGCAGACCCTGGCCCTCGCGGCGGCC
The DNA here is from genome assembly GCF_001270025.1 of Streptomyces azureus. NCBI lineage: Bacteria > Bacillati > Actinomycetota > Actinomycetes > Kitasatosporales > Streptomycetaceae > Streptomyces > Streptomyces azureus. The sequence goes on from NZ_DF968189.1 coordinate 26,240, forward strand.
GACCTGACCGATCTGCACCGGTGGTTCAACGACGTCAACGACTCGATCGGCGCGAACCGCAACTCCAACCCGCTCTTCCTCTACTTCTTCAACGAGATCCGCGTGGTCATCGACTTCCTGGTGACCTTCGTCCAGGAGCTGATCTCGCAGCCGACCGCGGGCCGCCCGGTTCCGCAGATCGGCTGGCTGGGTGTCGTCGGCGTCGTCGGCTACGTCTCCTGGGCCGTGGGCAACTGGCGTGTCGCGCTGCTGGCCGTGGCCGGCTTCACCTTCCTCGGCCTGCAAGGGCTCTGGCAGGAGAGCATGGACACCCTGGCGCTGACCCTCTCCGCGGTCTTCGTGGCGTTGCTGTTCGCCATCCCGCTGGGCGTGTGGGCCGGGTTGTCGGACCGGGTCAACCGGATCGTGACGCCGTTCCTGGACTTCATGCAGACGATGCCGACCTTCGTCTATCTGGCGCCGCTGACCCTGTTCTTCCTGATCGGTCCCGCCTCCGCCACGATCGCCACCACGATCTACGCGGCACCACCGGCGATCCGCATCACGGCGCACGCCATCCGCTCCGTACCGGAGACCACGGTCGAGGCGGCGGACTCGATGGGCGCGACGCGGCGGCAGGCGCTGCTGAAGGTCCTGCTGCCGATGTCCAAGCGGACCGTGGTGATGGGTGTCAACCAGACCATCATGGCCGCCCTGGCCATGGTGACCATCGCGGCCCTGATCGACGCGCCAGGCCTCGGCAAGACCGTCATACAGGCCCTGCAGTCGCTCGACGTCGGCACGGCCTTCAACGCCGGTCTGGCCATCGTCGTCCTGGCCATCGTGCTGGACCGGGTCACCACCGCGGCGAGCGGACGGGCGGAGACGGCCCGGGGCTCGGACAGCCCGTTCCTCAAGTGGCGGCGGCAGCTGCTCACGGCAGGCGCGGTGGTGGCGGCGGTGCTCGTATATCTGTCGCACATGTACGTGTGGGCGGCCGAGTTCCCCGGCGAGGGAGGCATCGGCAGCGGCATCGCCAGGACGGCGGCCGACGTGACCACCTGGGCACAGGACAATCTGTCGGGACTGACCAACGGCTTCCGCGACGCCCTCACCAACGGCCTGCTCAATCCGTTCCAGACCCTGCTGACCGACTCCCCGTGGTGGCTCGTCGGCGCCGCCCTCGTCGCGGTCGGCGCGGTGCTCGGCGGCTGGCGTGCCGGGGTCACCACCGCCGTGTGCGTGGGCCTGCTGGTCGGTACCGGTGTCTGGTCGGACGCCATGACGACGCTGGCGTCCACCGCGGTGGCGACGGTGCTGGTGATGCTGCTCGGCGTCGTCCTCGGTGTGTGGATGGGCCGCAGCGCGCTGGTGGACCGGCTGCTGAGGCCCTCCCTGGACGCGGCCCAGGTCATGCCGCCGTTCGTCTATCTCGTGCCGTTCCTCGCGCTGTTCGGCGCGACACGGTTCACTGCCATCGTCGCCGCCGTCGTCTACGCGGCGCCGGTCGCCATCAAGATCATCGCCGACGGGGTGCGGGCCGTGCCCGAGACCACCGTCGAGGCGGCGACATCCACCGGGTGCAACACCTGGCAGATCATCACCAAGGTCCAACTGCCCATGTCGCGGGGCGCCCTGACCCTCGCGACCAACCAGGGCCTGATCTACGTGCTGTCCATGGTCGTCGTGGGCGGCCTGGTGGGCGCGGGTGCCCTCGGCTACGACGTCGTGGCCGGGTTCTCGCAGGGACAGCTGTACGGCAAGGGACTCGCGGCCGGACTGGCCATCGTCCTGCTCGGAGTCATGTTCGACCGGATCACTCAGGCAGCGGCTCGCCGCGCCGGCGCATAAGGAGCACCACACCATGGCACGACACTTCAGAGCCGGCGCGGCCGGCCTGGCCGTCCTCGGCCTCACCCTCACGGCCTGCGGCGGCGCGAAGGTCGGCGACGACACCGCCGCCGGCTCGGGCAGCTCGGGCAAGTGCGGCACCTTCAACCTCGCGATCAACCCCTGGGTGGGCTACGAGGCGAACGCGGCGGTCCTCGCCTACGTCGCCGAGCACGACCTCGGCTGCAAGGTCGAGCAGAAGGACCTGAAGGAGGAGATCGCCTGGCAGGGCTTCGGGACGGGCGAGGTCGACGCCGTCGTCGAGAACTGGGGTCACGACGACCTGAAGAAGAAGTACATCACCCAGCAGAAGACCGCCGTCGACGCGGGCCCGACCGGCAACGAGGGCCTCATCGGCTGGTACGTGCCGCCGTGGCTGGCCAAGGCGCACCCGGACATCCTGAACTGGAAGAACCTGAACAAGTACGCGTCGAAGTTCAAGACCTCGGAGTCGGGCGGAAAGGGACAGCTCCTCGACGGCGACCCCTCGTACGTCACCAACGACGAGGCGCTGGTGAAGAACCTCAAGCTGGACTTCAAGGTGGTGTACGCGGGCAGCGAGACCGCGCTCATCCAGGCGTACCGCAACGCCGAGAAGAACAAGGAATGGGTGATCGGCTACTTCTACGAGCCGCAGTGGTTCCTGTCCGAGGTGCCGTTGAAGAAGGTCAGCCTGCCCGCGTACAAGGAAGGCTGCGACGCCGACGCCGAGAAGGTCGCCTGCGACTACCCGGTGTACAAACTCGACAAGATCGTCAGCGCCAAGTTCGCCAAGTCGGGCAGCCCGGCCTATGACCTGGTGAAGAACTTCACCTGGACGAACGACGACCAGAACACGGTCGCCAAGTACATCGCGGTGGACAAGATGGCGCCCGAGGCCGCGGCGAAGAAGTGGGTCGAGGCCAACCGCGACAAGGTCGACGCCTGGATCAAGTAGGGCGAACGACTGCCCTGGTGAACCCCGCCGGCAAGGCCCGGCAGGCTGTGCCCTCAGCCTGCCGGGCCTCGTCGTTTTCCGGTGGTTCCTCCCCGGAGTTTCCGGGGGCTTTTCCGGCGTCGCGGACCCCTTGACACGCCTGTCCACGGCGGGCACATTGAGTTGCGCAACCTGAACCCTGTTGCGCACACAGCAACTGGATCGCTTTCAACGTCGGAGGTGCGGCGATGGCGGGACCCCGGGTGGTCATCATCGGAGCGGGCGTCGTGGGAGCAGCGCTCGCCGATGAGATCTCCGCGCGAGGCTGGACCGAAGTGACCGTGGTCGACCAGGGCCCGCTGCCCGCCACCGGGGGATCGTCGTCGCACGCCCCGGGCCTGGTCTTCCAGACCAACCCCTCCAAGACCATGACGGAGATGGCCCGTTACACCGTCGAGAAGTTCTGCTCGCTCGACGTGGACGGTCAGCCCTGCTTCCTCCAGGTTGGCGGCCTGGAGGTGGCGACCACCCCGGAGCGCGTCACGGAACTGCAGCGGCGCCACGGCTGGCTCGCCTCCTGGGGCATCGAGTCCCGGCTGCTGAGCACCGAGGAGTGCGTCGAACAGCACCCGCTCGTCAACCCGGACAAGGTCCTCGCCGGCCTCCTCGTGCCCACGGACGGCCTCGCGAAGGCGGTCCTCGCCGTCGAGGCGCAGATCCGCCGGGCCACCGAGCGCGGCGTGCGCTTCCTGGCCCGCCACGAAGTACTCGACATCCAGCGGGCCGACGGCGAGGTGACGGGTGTCGTCACCGACCAGGGCGAGATCCCCGCCGACATCGTCGTGTGCTGCGCCGGCATCTGGGGCCCGAAGATCGCCCGCATGGTCGGCATGAACCTCCCCCTCACGCCGCTCGGCCACCAACTCGCCTGGACGGGCCCGGTACCGGCCCTGGCGGGCCAGACGCAGGAGGCGGTCCGCCCGATCCTGCGCCACCAGGACGCCGACCTCTACTACCGCGACCGCTTCGACGGCCTGGGCATCGGCTACTACGGCCACCGCCCGATGCCGATCTCGGCCGACGACATCCTCTCCGTGGACGAGGCCGAGGAGATGCCGTCCGTCCTGAAGTTCACCGAGGAGGACTTCGAGGAGGCCTGGAGCGAGACCCAGTCGCTGCTCCCCGCGACGAAGGACGCCAAGGTCGAAGAGGGCATCAACGGCCTGTTCTCCTTCACCACCGACGGCCTGCCGCTGCTCGGCGAATCCCCGGACGTCAAGGGCTTCTGGGTCGCCGAGGCCGTCTGGGTCACCCACTCCGCGGGCGTCGGACGGGCCATGGCCGAGTGGCTGGTCGACGGCTACTGCTCCTCGTTCGACCTGCACGAGTGCGACGTCAACCGCTTCGAGCCGCACCAGCTCTCACCGGAGTACGTGCTGGCCCGCGACTGCCAGAACTTCGTCGAGGTCTACGACATCCTCCACCCCCTCCAGCCGTCGGGGGACCCGCGCCCGATCCGCACGAGCCCGTTCCACGCCCGCCAGCAGGAGCTGGGCGCCTTCTTCCTGGAGGCGAACGGCTGGGAGCGCCCCCAGTGGTACGAGGCCAACGCGGGCCTGGTCGAGGGCCGTTCCATCGTCACCCCCAACGACTGGGCCGCGAGGTACTGGTCGCCCATCGTCGCCGCCGAGGCCCAGACCACCCGCGAGACCGTCGCGATGTACGACATGACGGCCCTCAAGCGGCTCGAGGTCAGCGGGCGCGGCGCCGGCGAGTTCCTGGAGCGGCTGTGCACCGGCAAGGTCGCCAAGTCCGTCGGCTCGGTGACGTACACCCTGCTCCTCGACCACGACGGCGGCATCCGCAGCGACATCACCGTCGCCCGGCTGGCCCCCGACCTCTTCCAGGTCGGCGCCAACGGCAACCTGGACCTCGACTGGTTCACCCGTCACCTCCCCGCCGACGGCACTGTCCAGGTTCGCGACATCACCCCCGGCACCTGCTGCATCGGCCTGTGGGGACCGCGCGCCCGCGACGTCCTCCAGCCGCTCACCGACGCCGACTTCTCGGCGACCGGACTGAAGTACTTCCGCGCCAAGCGCGCCCACATCGGCTCCGTCCCCGTCACCGCGATGCGCCTGAGCTACGTCGGTGAGCTCGGCTGGGAGCTGTACACCACCGCCGACCTGGGGCAGAAGCTGTGGGACACCCTGTGGCAGGCGGCCGAGCCGCTCGGCGGCATCGCGGCCGGGCGAGGCGCCTTCAACAGCCTCCGCCTGGAGAAGGGCTACCGCTCCTTCGGCACGGACATGACCTACGAGCACGACCCCTACGAGGCCGGCGTCGGATTCGCCGTCAAGCTCGACAAGGACGACTTCATCGGCAAGGCGGCGCTGGAGCGCCGCAAGGCCGACGTACGGCGCAAGCTCACCTGTCTCACGATCGACGACCCGCGGGCGGTCGTGATGGGCAAGGAGCCGGTGTACGACGGTGACTGTGCGGTCGGGTACGTCACGAGTGCCGCGTACGGCTACACGATCGGCAAGGGCATCGCCTATGCGTGGCTGCCCACGGAACTCACCACCCCCGGCACGACTGTGCACATCGGCTACTTCGACCAGTCCGTCGAGGCCGTGGTCGCCGAGGAGCCCCTGTTCGACCCGACCATGTCCCGCCTCCGTGGCTGACCGCAGGGAAGGAACACCGCCGGTGACCACCGCACAACTGCTCGACGGCAAGGCCACTGCCGCCACCATCCGCCGCGAACTCGCCGAGCGCGTGGCCAAGCTGGCCGCCACCACGGGCCGTGCGCCGGGCCTGGGTACCGTCCTGGTCGGCGACGACCCCGGCAGCCACGCCTACGTCGGCGGCAAGCACCGCGACTGCGCCCAGGTCGGCATCGCATCCATCCGCCGGGAGCTGCCCGCCGACGCCTCGCAGCAGCAGGTCGAGGAGACGATCGACGAACTCAACGCCGACCCCGCCTGCACCGGCTACATCGTCCAGCTCCCGCTGCCGCGCCACCTCGACGCGGGCGCCGTACTGGAACGCATGGACCCGGCCAAGGACGCCGACGGACTGCACCCCGTCAACCTCGGCCGGCTCGTCCTCGGCGTCGAGGCCCCACTGCCGTGCACCCCGCGCGGCATCGTCGAACTGCTCCGCCGCCACGACGTGCCCCTCGCCGGAGCGCGGGTGTGCGTGATCGGCCGGGGCATCACCGTCGGACGGCCCATCGGACTCCTCCTCACCCGCAGGTCCGAGAACGCCACCGTCACCCTGTGCCACACCGGCACCAAGGGCCTGGCCTGGCACGTACGCGAGGCGGACATCGTCGTCGCGGCCGCCGGCTCGCCCGGACTGATCACCAAGGACATGCTGCGCCCCGGCGCGGCCGTCCTCGATGTCGGCATCACCCGCACCGACCAAGGACTGGTGGGTGACATCCACCCGGACGCCGCCCAGGTCGCCGGATGGCTGGCGCCGATGCCCGGGGGCGTGGGGCCCATGACCCGGGCCATGCTGCTCGCCAATGTCGTCGAGGCCGCCGAGAGGAACGCGAACGCCGTATGAACGCGCTGAACACCCCCCTGGCTGAGCTGGACCCCGAGGTCCACGCCGCGCTCCGCGCCGAACTGCACCGCCAACAGTCCACGCTGGAGATGATCGCCTCCGAGAACTTCGCGCCCTCCGCCGTGATGGAGGCCCAGGGCTCGGTCGCGACCAACAAGTACGCCGAGGGCTACCCGGGCCGCCGCTACTACGGCGGCTGCGAACACGTCGACGTCACCGAGCGGCTGGCCATCGAGCGGATCAAGTCCCTCTTCGGCGCGGGCTTCGCCAACGTGCAGCCGCACTCGGGCGCCCAGGCGAACACCGCCGTCTTCTTCGCCCTGCTTCAGCCAGGCGACACCGTCCTCGGCCTCGACCTCGCGCACGGCGGGCACCTCACGCACGGCATGCGCATCAACTACAGCGGCAAGATGCTCAACGTCGTGCCGTACCACGTGTCCGAGGCGGACAACCTCGTCGACATGGACGAGGTCGAGCAGCTCGCCAAGGAGCACCGCCCCAAGATGATCATCGCGGGCTGGTCGGCGTATCCGAGGCAGCTGGACTTCGCGGAGTTCCGCAGGATCGCCGACGACGTGGGCGCCCTGCTGATGGTCGACATGGCGCACTTCGCCGGACTGGTGGCCGCGGGACTGCACCCCAACCCCGTACCGCACGCCCACGTCACGACCACCACGACGCACAAGACACTCGGCGGCCCGCGCGGCGGCGTCATCCTCACCAACGAGGCCGACCTCGCCAAGAAGATCAACTCTGCGGTCTTCCCCGGCATGCAGGGCGGGCCCCTGGAGCACGTCATCGCCGCGAAGGCGGTGTCGTTCAAGGTCGCCGCGTCACCGGAGTTCGCCGAACGCCAGGCCCGCACGCTCGCCGGCTCCCGCATCCTGGCCGAACGCCTCACCCGGCCCGACACGGCGGCGGCCGGGGTGAAGGTCCTGACCGGAGGCACGGACGTCCACCTGGTCCTGGTCGACCTGCGCGACTCGGAGCTCGACGGCCGGCAGGCCGAGGACCTGCTCCACGAGGTCGGCATCACCGTCAACCGCAACGCCGTGCCCTTCGACCCGCGCCCGCCCATGGTCACCTCGGGCCTGCGCATCGGCACCCCGGCACTGGCCACCCGCGGCTTCACCGAGGCGGACTTCTCCGAGGTGGCGGACGTGATCGCACTCGCCCTCCAACCGGAGCCGGACGTGCCCGCTTTGCGCGCCCGCACGGAGGCGCTGGCAGCCAAGCACCCGCTCTACCCGCACCTGTCCGAAGACGGAGACGCCCGATGAGCCCCCGCACCCCAGGCGCCGAGCTCCCCGAACACCCCGACTGGCTGTGGCGCAACCCCGAGCCGAAGCGCTCGTACGACGTCGTCATCGTGGGCGGCGGCGGCCACGGTCTGGCCACCGCCCACTACCTGGCGAAGAACCACGGCATCACCAACGTCGCCGTGCTGGAGAAGGGCTGGCTGGCGGGCGGCAACATGGCCCGCAACACCACGATCATCCGCTCCAACTACCTGTGGGACGAGAGCGCCGGCATCTACGAGCACGCGCTCAAGCTGTGGGAGGGACTGGCGGACGAGCTCGACTACCCGATCCTGTTCTCCCAGCGTGGCGTGCTGAACCTCGCCCACAGCCTCCAGGACGTCCGCGACAGCGTGCGCCGCGTCGAGGCCAACCGCCTCAACGGCGTGGACGCCGAGTGGCTCGACGCGGACGGCGTCAAGGAAGTCTGCCCGATCGTCAACATCTCCCCGGACGTGCGCTATCCGGTCCTGGGCGCGACCTACCAGCCGCGCGCGGGTATCGCCAAGCACGACCACGTGGCGTGGGGCCTGGCCCGCTCCGCCGACGCCGCCGGGATCGACATCATCCAGAACTGCGAGGTCACCGGCCTCGACGTCGTCGGCAACCGGGTGGTGGGAGTCCAGACCACCCGCGGCCCGATCGCGGCGGGCAAGGTCGCGCTCTGCTCGGCGGGCCACACCTCGGTCCTGGCGGCCATGGCCGGCGTCGAACTCCCCGTCCAGAGCCACCCATTGCAGGCGCTGGTGTCGGAGCTGCTGGAGCCGGTGCACCCGACGGTCGTCATGTCCAACGCGGTCCACGTGTACGTCAGCCAGGCCCACAAGGGCGAGCTGGTGATGGGCGCGGGCATCGACGCGTACAACTCCTACACCCAGCGCGGTGCCTTCCACATCATCGAAGAGCAGATGTCGGCGGCCCTGGAGCTCTTCCCGGTCTTCGCCCGCGCCCACGTCCTGCGCACCTGGGGCGGCATCGTCGACGTCAGCCCCGATGCCTCACCGATCATCGGCCTCAGCCCGGTCGACAACCTCTACCTCAACTGCGGCTGGGGAACCGGAGGCTTCAAGGCCACCCCCGGCGTGGGCTGGGTCTACGCCCACACCATCGCCCACGACACACCGCATCCGCTGAACGCCCCCTTCTCGCTCGACCGTTTCACCACCGGCGCGCTCGTCGACGAGCACGGCGCGGCCGCGGTCGCCCACTAGGACCATCAGGGAGCCGACCCATGCTGCTGATCCCCTGCCCGTGGTGCGGGCCCCGCGACGAGGCCGAGTTCCACTACGGCGGCCAGGCCCATGTGCCGTACCCGCAGGACCCGTCCTCCCTCACCGACGAGGAGTGGGCCCGCTACCTCTTCTTCCGTGACAACCCGAGGGGCCCCTTCGCCGAGCGCTGGAGCCATGCGGCGGGCTGCCGCCGCTGGTTCAACGCGGTGCGGGACACATCGACGAACGAGATCCTGACGGTGTACCGGGCGGGTGAGGAACGCCCGGGAACGGTTGAACGGCGGTCGGGCGCTCTCGAGCCGAGCCCGGGCACCTTCCAGCCGACCCCGGCACCACCAGCCCGTCCGGCGCTTGAGGACGAGGCCGCCCAGGCCGAAGGGGGGCCTGGGAGCGCAGCCCCCAGCGGGGCCGAAGTGGCGGAGCCCCTTCAGGACGGGAAGGGCAGGGGCGGCGGGGGCGATTCAACCCAGCCGTTCCGCCACCCCACCCGCGGCCGAATCCACCGCGACACCCCGATCACCTTCACCTTCGACGGCACCGAATACCAGGGCTACAAGGGCGACACCCTCGCCTCCGCCCTCCTCGCCAACGGCGTCGTCCAGACCGGCACCAGCATCAAGCTGGGCCGCCCGCGGGGCATCTTCTCGGCCGGCGCGGAGGAGCCCAACGCCGTCATCCAGATCGAGGCCCCCTTCCCCGAGCCCATGCTCCCCGCCACCACCGTCGAGCTCTACGACGGCCTGGTCGCGACGAGCCTCCCCGGCCAGGGCCGGCTCGCCACCGAACCGGACCCGGCCCGCTACGACGCCGTCCACACCCACTGTGACCTCCTGGTCGTGGGCGCGGGCCCGGCCGGACTCGCGGCAGCGGAAGCCGCCGCCCGATCAGGTGCCCGCGTCATCCTCGCCGACGACCAGCCGGAACCCGGCGGCAGCCTCCTCGGCACCGGCGAACACCTCGACTGGGTGACCGGGACGACCGCCCGGCTCGACGCCGCCCCCGACGTCCATGTCCTGCGCCGCACCACCGTCTTCGGCTACTACGACGACAACCACCTGCTCGCCGTGGAGCGCCGCACGAACCACCTCGGCGCCCAGGCCCCCGAGAACGTCTCCCGCGAACGCGTCTGGCGCATCCGCGCCCGCCGCGTCGTCCTCGCCACCGGCGCCCACGAACGCTCGCTGGCCTTCGCGGACAACGACCGCCCCGGCGTGATGCTGGCCGCCTCGGCCCGCACCTACGCCAACCGCCACGGCGTCCTGCCCGGCCGCCACGCGGTCGTCTTCACCACCAACGACAGCGCCTACGCGGCGGCCTTGGACCTCGCGGCGGCGGGCGTGGCCATCGAGGCCGTGGTCGACACCCGCACCGAGCCGGGGGAGTGGGCGACGCGCGCCCGCCAGGCCGGCATCGAGGTGCTGACGGGGCACGCCGTCACCGCCACGGAAGGCGACCCCCGTCTCACCTCCGTGACCGTCGCCCCGTACGGACAGTCCACGGGACAGCGGGAGTTCGCCGCCGACCTGCTCCTGGTCTCCGGCGGCTGGAACCCGGTGGCGCACCTGTTCAGCCAGGCGGGAGGCAAGCTCCGCTACGACGAGGAGCTCGGCACCTTCGTCCCCGACACCTGCCGCCAGGCCGTCGAGGTCGCGGGCGGCGCGAGCGGCGTCTTCGACCTGGCGCGCGTTCTCGCACAGGGGGCCGCCGCCGGTGCCCGCGCGCTCGAGGCCGAGGGCTACACCCCAGGGGAGGTCCGGCTGCCACAGGTGGCCACGCCGCTGCACACGCCGCCCATGCGGGTCTTCACCGTCCCTGGCCGGGAAGGCGCCCCGCGCTTCGTCGACCTGCAACGCGACGTCACCGTCGATGACCTGGCCCGGGCGACCGGTGCCGGCATGCGCTCCGTCGAGCACACCAAGCGCTACACCACGGCCGGCACGGCGAACGACCAGGGCAAGACCTCCGGCGTCCTGGCCAGTGGCGTCGTCGCCGAACTGCTCGGCGTGGACATCTCCGCGCTCGGCACCACCACCTTCCGGCCGCCGTACACCCCTGTCTCCTTCGCCGCCCTCGCCGGCCGCGACCGCGGCGCCCTGCTCGACCCGATCCGCACCACCGCCCTGCACGAGTGGCATGTCGCGCACGGCGCCCTGTTCGAGAACGTCGGCCAGTGGAAGCGGCCCTGGTACTACCCCCAGGACGGCGAGGACATGGAGACGGCCGTACTGCGCGAGTGCGCCGCGGCCCGCGAGGGCGTCGCCTTCATGGACGCCTCCACCCTCGGCAAGATCGACGTCCAGGGCCCGGACGCCGGCGTCTTCCTCGACCTGCTGTACACCAACATGATGAGCACCCTGAAGGTCGGCATGATCCGCTACGGCGTGATGTGCCGCCCGGACGGGATGGTCTTCGACGACGGCACCGTCATCCGTCTCGACCAGGACCGCTACCTCGTCACCACCACGACGGGCAACGCCGCCGCCGTGCTGGACTGGATGGAGGAGTGGCTCCAGACGGAGTGGCCCGAACTGCGGGTCCACTGCACGTCGGTGACCGAGCAGTGGGCCACGGTCGCCCTGGTCGGCCCGCGCTCCCGCGAGGTCCTCGGCTCGCTCGCGCCCCGACTCGCCGTCGCCAACGACGACTTCCCGTTCATGGCGTGGCGCGAGACGACCGTCGCCGGCATCGACGCGCGCGTGTGCCGGATCAGCTTCTCCGGCGAACTCGCCTACGAGATCAACGTGTCACCGTGGGAGGCCCTCGCCCTGTGGGAGGCGCTGTACGAGGCCGGCGCCCCGTACGGCATCACCCCCTACGGCACGGAGACCATGCACGTCCTGCGCGCGGAGAAGGGCTATCCGATCGTCGGCCAGGACACCGACGGCACCGTGACGCCGCAGGACCTCGGCATGAGCTGGGTGGTGTCGAAGAAGAAGCGGGACTTCATCGGCAAGCGGTCCCACGCCCGTGCCGACACCGCCCGCCCCGACCGCAAGCACCTGGTCGGGCTGCTTCCGGAGGACCCTGGCACGTTCCTCCCCGAAGGCACGCACCTGGTCGCCGGCAGTGTGCTGCCGGCGCCGCCCGTCCCGATGCTCGGCCACGTCACGTCCAGTTACCGCAGCGCGGCCCTCGGCCGGACGTTCGCCCTCGCGCTGGTCAAGGGCGGCCGGGACCGCATCGGTGAGCGACTCTACGCACCCGTGGGCGACCGGCTGGTCCCGGTGACCGTCGCGAACCCCGTCCTCTACGACCCCGAGGGAGCCCGCCGCGATGGCTGACACCGCCGTTACCACCCCGCTCCGCAGCCCCCTGTCGCATGCCGCCGACCGGCTGGCCGCCGCGACCCGCACCTCCGGGGGCGCGATCCGGCTGGCGGAACTGCCCTTCCTGACCCAGATCAATGTGCGTCTCGACCCCAAGGGAGCGGCGGCGGACGCCGTGGGGCTGGCGCTGGGCCTCCCACTTCCCGTCGAACCCGACACCGTCGTCCGCGCCGGGGAGCTGACCGCGCTGTGGCTCGGCCCCGACGAGTGGCTCGTGGTGGGTCCGCCGGGCGGTCAGCAGGACCTGGAGAGCCGGATCCGTGAGGCCGCGGGCGACGAGCCCGTGTCCGTCATCGATGTCTCGGCTCAGCGCACCACGCTCCTCGTCGCGGGCCCCCGGGCCCGCGACCTGCTCGCCCACGGCTGCTCGCTGGATCTTCACCCGCGGGCCTTCGGCCCGGGGCGCTGCGCCCAGACGAACCTGGGCCGAACCCAGGTGGTCCTGGTCGCCCGTGACGACCCCAGGGCCGGGTTCTGGGTGCTGGTCCGTTCGTCCTTCGCCGGCTATCTGACGGACTGGCTGCTGGACGCGGCTGTGGAGTGGACGGGCTGACGCGGGCAGCACGCAAGCGGCGGTCGGTGATCCGGACACCGGATCACCGACCGCCGCTTGTCATGAGGGTTCTGTCCTGGTCAGCGACCGAGTCGGGCCTTGCGGGCCTCAACCCGTATAACCGAGACGGCGGCTGAGCTCGTCCGCTCCCGAGACCAGCAGCGGCGCGAGTTCGCGCATCCGCTCCTCGGTCAGCCGGAAGGCCGGCCCTGACGCACTGAGGGCGGCGACGACCTCGCCTTCGTCCGAACGCACGGGAGCGGACAGGGCGTTGAGGCCCTCCTCGTATTCCTCCAGCGTGATGGCATAACCCTGCTCACGGGCTTTGGACAGATCCGCCTCCAGCTTCTTCCTGGAGGTCACCGTGCGCGGGGTCAGACGGGGGAGGCCGGCCTCGGCGAGGAGTTCGTCGCGGGCCTCGCGGTCGAGGTGGGCCAGGAGGACCTTGCCGCTCGACGTGCAGTGCAGCGGCGTCAGCCGTCCCACCCAGTTCTGCGCGGCGATGGCCGACGAGCCGCGTACCTGGTAGAGGTTGATCGCGTGGTGGGACTCGAGCACGGCGATGTTCAGCGTCTCGCCCACATCGTCGACGAGACGCTCGCAGATCCCGCGCCCGTGTCTGGTGACGGCGATGCGGCCCGTCACGGCGCCGGCCAGGCGCACGACGCCGAAGCCGAGACGGTACTTTCCGCGTTCGCTCTCCTGCTCGACCATCCCATGCGCTTCCAGCGCGCCGAGCAAACGGAAAGCGGTGGACTTGTGGACGTCGATCGCCGCGGCCACTTCACTCACGCCCGCCTCGCCGTGCTGGGCGAGGATCTCCAGCACGGCGACAGCACGGTCAACGGATTGCACTCCGCCACTGGGAGCGCCTGCGGAGTCAGCGCCGTAGTTGCCCATGGCGAAACCCTAAGTGAAATGGACAACAGGCGTGAGGGGGTGGAGGTCATTTTCCTCGGAGGCCGTTTTCCTCAGCGGAAGACGACCGTACGGTTGCCGTTGACCATGATGCGGCTCTGGCTGTGCCATTCCACCGCCCGTGCCAGGACCTGCGCCTCGACGTCGCGCCCCAGCGCGACCAGGCTGTCGGGACCCTGTGAGTGGTTCACACGGACGACGTCCTGCTCGATGATGGGTCCCTCGTCGAGGTCCGGGGTGACGTAGTGGGCCGTCGCTCCGACGAGCTTGACGCCGCGCTCGTGCGCCTGGACATAGGGGCGGGCGCCCTTGAAGCTCGGCAGGAACGAGTGGTGGATGTTGATCGCCCGGCCTTCGAGCTGCTTGCACAGGTCGTTCGACAGGATCTGCATGTAGCGGGCGAGGACCACCAGGTCGATGTCCAGCTCGTCGACGAGCTCCAGCAGCCGCGCCTCCGCCTCGGGCTTCGTCTCCCGGGTCACGGGCACGTGGTGGAAGGGGATCCCGTAGCTCTCGGCGAGCGGCTCGAAGTCCCGGTGGTTGGAGACGATCGCCGGCACCTCGATGTTCAGCGCGCCGGTGCGGCAGCGGAAGAGCAGGTCGTTCAGGCAGTGCCCGAACTTCGACACCATGATCAGCGTGCGCGTGGGCGTCGACGCCTCGTACAGCTGCCAGGAGATCCGGTACGCCTCCGCGACCTGGGTGAAGCCGGTCTTCAGGCTTTCCAGCGACGTGCCCGGGTCCGAGACGTCGAAGTGCACCCGCATGAAGAAGCGGTCCTGCAACCGGTCGTCGAACTGCTGGCTCTCCTGGATGTTCCCGGAGTGCCGGACCAGGAAGCCGGTGACGGCGTGGACGAGGCCCGAGCGATCGGGGCACGACAGGGTGAGGACGAACTCGCGGCCGGTTGTGCGTCCAAGAGACACGGAGCCCTCCCAGAGAAGTGCGTATTACGCAACAGTCTGACTGATACGCAACATGGTCCTGGCTGCGGCGGTCTGCGGTCAAGGGCTTGACACTGCTTCGGGTGGGCTGCACCGTGAGTTGCGTAGCAAGAAGCTCGTTGCACATGAGGCAACCACTCGCCCGCCCGAGGCGCCTTCACTCCGAGGTGAACCATGACTACGACCGGCCTGCCGGAGAGCCTGATCGCGACCCTCCCCGGTGACCACTACACGGACCCGGAGATCTTCCGCCTGGAGCAGGAACACATCTTTGAATCCATGTGGTTCTGCGCGGCACGCTCGTCGGAACTGTCGAAGCCGGGCGCCTTCCGGACCGTGGACGTCGGGCGGGAGAGCGTCCTGTTGACCCGGTCGCGGGACGGCTCCGTCCGGGCCTTCTTCAACGTGTGCCGGCACCGGGGCGCGAAGCTGTGCACGCAGGAGTCCGGAGAGGTGAAGCGGGCCTTCCAGTGCCCGTACCACGCCTGGACGTACGACCTCAACGGCAAGCTCGTGGCGGCGCCGAACCTGACGAAGATGCCGGACATCGGCCGCACCGAGTACGGCCTGGCGGGCGTGGCGGTACGCGAGTGGCTGGGCTATGTGTGGGTGTGCCTGGCCGAGAACCCGCCCTCGTTCGAGCAGTCGGTGATCGCGGACGTGGTCGCGCGTCTGGGCGACGTGGAGTCCATCGAGCGGTACGACGTCGAGAGCCTGGAGGTCGGCCGGCGGATCGTCTACGACGTCAAGGCCAACTGGAAGCTGATCATCGAGAACTTCATGGAGTGCTACCACTGCGCGACCATCCACCCCGAGCTGACCGAGGTCCTCCCGGAGTTCGCCGACGGCTACGCGGCGCAGTTCTACGTGGGACACGGCGCCGAGTTCGGCTCGGACGTCCAGGGCTTCACCGTGGACGGCTCTCAGGGCCTGGACCGTATCCCCACGGTCTCCGAGGAGCAGGACCGCCGGTACTACGCGATCACGGTGCGCCCGCAGGTGTTCATCAACCTGGTCCCCGACCACGTGATCTTCCACCGGATGTTCCCGGTGGCGGTCGACCGCACGATCGTGGAGTGCGACTGGCTGTACCTGAAGGGCGTGGTGGCAAGCGGCCGGGACGTCAGCCGGTCGGTCGAGCTGTTCGACCGCGTCAACCGGCAGGACTTCGACGCCTGTGAGCGCTGCCAGCCCGCGATGAGCTCCCGGCTGTACGCCAAGGGCGGCGTCCTGGTGCCCAGCGAGCACCACATCGGCGAGTTCCACGACTGGGTCCAGGACCGCCTCGGCACCCGCTCGAACCTCGCGGAGCGCTAGCCCATGACCCGCAAGGCTCCTGCCGAGGACCCCGGTGACTCCCGTCTGCGGGTGGGCCCGCCGAAGGACTACGCCGCGGGCGTTCCCGCGGTCACGTCCTCGCTGCGCCACGCCCACGCGCAGATGGGCGTCCGCCGCAGTCTGCTGACCCTGCTGAGCGTCAACCAGAAGACGGGATTCGACTGCCCGGGATGCGCCTGGCCCGAGCCCGAGCACCGGCACCGTGCCGAGTTCTGCGAGAACGGCGCCAAAGCGGTGGCCGAGGAGGCGACCGTGCGCCGGGTCGGTCCCGGCTTCTTCGCCGAGCACACCCTGGAGGAGCTGGCCGGACGCAGCGACTACTGGCTCGGTCAGCAGGGCCGCCTCACCCACCCCATGTACCGCCCCGCGGGCAGCGACCGGTACCGGCAGATCTCCTGGGACGAGGCGTTCGCCGTCATCGCCCGGGAGCTGGCCGCTCTCGGCTCACCCGACCAGGCCGCCTTCTACACCTCCGGCCGGGCGAGCAACGAGGCCGCCTTCCTCTACCAGCTGTTCGTCCGGCTCCTCGGCACCAACAACCTGCCCGACTGCTCCAACATGTGCCACGAGTCGAGCGGCTCCGCCCTGACCGAGACCATCGGCATCGGCAAGGGCAGCGTCCGGCTGGAGGACCTGTACGAGGCCGACCTGATCCTCGTCGTCGGGCAGAACCCGGGTACCAACCACCCCCGGATGCTCTCGGCCCTCGAGACCGCCAAGGACAAGGGGGCCCGCGTCATCACGGTCAACCCCCTCCCCGAAGCCGGCCTGTTGCGCTTCAAGAACCCCCAGCGGCCCTCCGGCGTACTGGGGGCGGGAACCCAGCTCTCCGACCAGTTCCTGCAGATCAGGCTCGGCGGCGACCAGGCCCTCTTCCAGGCCTTCAACCGCATGCTCCTGGAGGCGGAGGACGACGCTCCCGGCACCGTCCTCGACCGTGACTTCATCACCGCGCACACCCACGGCTTCGAGGAGTTCGCCGACCAGGCCCGCAAGACGTCCTGGGACGACGTCCTGGAGGCGACCGGCCTGTCGGAGCGGGAGATCCGGGAGGCGTTCCAGGAGGTGGTGTCCGCCCGGAAGATCGTCGTGTGCTGGGCCATGGGCCTCACCCAGCACCGCCACTCGGTGCCGACCATCCGCGAGGTCGTCAACTTCCTGCTGCTGCGCGGCAACATCGGACGTCCCGGCGCCGGCCTGTGCCCCGTGCGCGGGCACTCCAACGTCCAGGGCGACCGGACCATGGGCATCCACGAGAAACCGGACGCCGCCTTCCTCGACGCGCTCGGCGCGGAGTTCGGCTTCGTGCCGCCCCGCCATCACGGCCACGACGCGGTGGAGACCATCCGGGCCATGCGGGACGGACAGGTGCGGGTCTTCGTCGCGCTCGGCGGCAACTTCGTCTCCGCCGCCCCGGACACCGAACTCACCGAGCGAGCTCTGCGCAACTGCGAGCTCACGGTGCAGGTCTCCACCAAGCTCAACCGGTCCCACGCGGTGACCGGCCGCCAGGCGCTGATCCTGCCCTGCCTGGGCCGCACCGAAGCCGACCTGCGGCCCGCGGGGGAGCAACGGGTGACGGTGGAGGACTCCATGGGCATGGTGCACCTCTCGCGCGGCCGGCTGGCGCCCGCCTCCGACGCCTTGCTGAGCGAAGTCGCGATCATCTGCCGGATGGCGAACGCGGCCCTCGACAGCGGTGGTCCGCAGGTGCCCTGGGCCGACTTCGAGGCGGACTACGACCTGATCCGGGACAGGATCGCCCGGGTGATCCCCGGCTTCGAGGACTTCAACGCCCGGGTGCGCCGGCCGGGCGGCTTCGCCCTGCCCCACCCGCCACGCGACGAGAGGCGCTTCCCCACCAGGACCGGACTGGCCAACTTCACCGTCAACCAACTGGATGTGCTGCGCGTCCCGCAGGGGCGGCTGCTCCTGCAGACCCTCCGTTCGCACGACCAGTACAACACCACCATCTACGGCCTGGACGACCGCTACCGGGGCATCCACCAGGGCCGCAGGGTGCTCTTCGTCCACCCGGACGACCTCGCCGCGCGCGGCCTGGCCGAGGGTGATCCGGTCGACATCGTCAGCGAGTTCTCCGACGGGGTCGAGCGCCGGGCACCGGCCTTCCGAACGGTCGCCTACCCCACCCCGCGTGGCTGCTGCGCCGCCTACTTCCCCGAGACCAATGTCCTCGTACCGCTGGACTCCACCGCGGAGGTCAGCAACACGCCGACGTCCAAGTCCATCGTGGTCCGGCTGGAACCGGCTCACTGACCGGCAGTCCGGTCAGGCACGCTCACGCCTGACCGGACTCAACCGGTCAGTCACGCTCGCGCATCGCCGCCGCGTACACGTCCGCCGTGGCCGCGGCGGCCGTGTCCCAGCCGAACGACTCGGCGTGCCGGGCGGCTGCCGCGCCCATCCGGGCCGAGAGCGCCGGGTCGTCGGCGAAGCGGCGCAGCGCCCGCGCGTAGTCCGCGGGCCTGTGCCCCGGCACCAGCACGCCGCTCACTCCGTCCCGAACGGCCACCGGCAGGCCGCCGACCGCGGCCGCTATCACCGGCGTCCCGCAGGCCTGCGCCTCGGCGGCCACCAGACCGAAGGACTCGCTGTAGGACGGCATGACCAGCACGGTCGCCGCCCGGTACCAGTCCGCGAGCTCCGCCTGCCCCACCGGCGGACGGAACAGCACCACATCACCGATGCCGAGCTGGGCGGCGAGCTTCTGCAACTCCTCCGGCCTGGCCAGGCCACTGCCGCTCGGCCCGCCCACGACCGGCACGACGATCCGCTCGCGCAGCCGTGGCCGCTCCACCAGCAGCCGGGCCACCGCACGCAGCAGGATGTCCGGAGCCTTGAGAGGCTGGATGCGGCCGGCGAAGAGCGGTATCAGTGCCCCCGGCGGCAGCCCGAGCCTGGCCCGGGCCGCGGCCCGGCCGGCCTCGACCCCGCGAGGATCGGGTCGGAAGCGGTTCAGGTTCACGCCGGGGTGCACGACAGCGACCCTGTCGGGTTCGGCGTCGTAGCGGCGGCACAACTCGTCCGCCTCCTTCGCCGTGTTGGCGATGAGCCGGTGTGCGCCCCGGATGACCCGTGTCTCCCCGAGCACGCGGGACTCGGGTTCGGGTGTGTCGCCCTGGGCGAGGGACGCGTTCTTGACCAGGGCCATGGTGTGCATGGCGTGCACGAGCGGTACGCGCCAGCGTTCGGCGGTGAGCCGGCCGACCTGTCCGGAGAGCCAGTAGTGCGAGTGCACGACGTCGTAGTACCCGGGGCGCTGCCCGGCCCAGACCCGCGTCACTCCGTGCGTGAAGTCGCACAGCCGCGCCGGCAGCTCCTCCTTGGCCAGGCCCTCGTAGGGTCCGGCGACCACATGCCGCGCCAACACGCCGGGCGCGAGCTCGACGGTGGGCGGAAGCGCCGCCGAGGTCGCCCGGGTGAAGATCTCCACCTCGATGTCGATCGCGGCGAGGCACTTGGCGAGTTCGACGATGTAGACGTTCATGCCGCCCGCGTCGCCGGTGCCCGGCTGGTGCAGGGGCGAGGTGTGCACGCTGAACATCGCGACGCGGCGGGGGCGGCGATGGCTCACTCCGGGTGACCCCCTCGTGGCCCCAGGGCGATGCGCTGCTCGCCGGCGTACACGTTCATGGAGCTGCCGCGCAGGAAACCGACCAGCGTGAGGCCGGTCTCCGCCGCCAGGTCCACCGCGAGGGAGGAGGGCGCGGAGACCGCGGCCAGCACCGGGATGCCCGCCATGACCGCCTTCTGCGCCAGCTCGAAGGACGCGCGGCCGGAGACCAGCAGGACGGTCCGGGACAGCGGCAGCGCGCCGGACCGCAGCGCGCGGCCGATCAGTTTGTCGACCGCGTTGTGACGGCCCACGTCCTCACGCAGGTCCAGCAGCTCCCCCTCCGCCGAGAACAGCCCCGCGGCGTGCAGCCCGCCGGTGCGGTCGAACACCCGCTGCGCGGCCCGCAGCCGGTCGGGAAGGAGTGCCAGCAGATCGGGAGCGACCCGGACCGGGGGAGTGTCCGCGATCGGCCAACGGGCGGTGGTCCGCACCGCGTCCAGGCTCGCCTTGCCGCACAGACCGCACGACGAGGTGGTGTACACGTTCCGCTCGAGCGAGATGTCCGGCACCGCCACGCCGGGCGCGAGCCGCACGTCGACGACGTTGTACGTGTTCGAGCCTCCCCCACTCTCGACTCCGCTCGAGCGGGAGGTGCCCCCAGCTTTCGCGCCCGCGCAGTACACGATGTTCGCCAGCTCCTCGGCCCGGCCGAGGACGCCCTCGCTCACCAGGAACCCGGCGGCCAGCGCGAAGTCGTCGCCGGGCGTGCGCATGGTGATCGCGAGAGGCCTGCCGTTCAGCCGGATCTCCAGCGGCTCCTCCGCCACCAGCGTGTCCGGCCGGCTGCCCACCGCCCCGTCCCGGATGCGCAGTACGCGCCGTCGCTCGGTGACCCGTCCCACGCACACTCCCCAGATCCAGGCTGCCGCGTCGTCAGCACTCGATGACGTTGACCGCGAGCCCGCCGCGGGCCGTCTCCTTGTACTTGACCTTCATGTCGGCGCCCGTCTCCTTCATGGTCTTGATGACCTTGTCCAGGGAGACGTGGTGGCGGCCGTCGCCCCGCAGGGCCATCCGGGCCGCGGTGACGGCCTTGACCGCCGCCATGCCGTTGCGCTCGATGCACGGGATCTGCACGAGGCCGCCGACAGGGTCGCAGGTCAGGCCCAGGTTGTGTTCCATGCCGATCTCGGCGGCGTTCTCCACTTGTTCGGGCGAGCCGCCGAGTACCTCCGCGAGACCGCCCGCGGCCATGGAACAGGCGGCGCCGACCTCGCCCTGGCAGCCGACCTCGGCGCCCGAGATCGAGGCGTTCTCCTTGAACAGCAGGCCGATGGCGCCGGCCGCCAGCAGAAACCGGACCACGGCGTCGTCGTCGGCTCCGTGCACGAAGTTGACGTAGTAGTGCAGGACCGCCGGGATGATGCCGGCCGCGCCGTTCGTCGGAGCGGTGACCACCCGGCCGCCGGCCGCGTTCTCCTCGTTGACCGCCATGGCGTAGAGGGTCACCCACTCCAACGCCCGCCCCGCCGGGTCGCCCTCGGCCCGCAGCGCCTTGGCCACGGCGGTGGAACGGCGGCGGACCCTGAGCCCGCCCGGCAGGATCCCCTCACAGGACAGGCCGCGTGCCACGCACTCCCGCATCACGCGCCAGATCTCCAGCAGTCCCGCGCGGATCTCCTCGTCGGTTCGCCAGGCCAGCTCGTTCTCCAGCATCAGCGCCGAGATCGACAGACCCGTCTCCCGGGTCAGGCGCAGCAACTCGTCGCCGCTGCCGAACGGGTACTTCACCACCGTGTCGTCGACCTTGACCCGGTCCGCGCCGACGGCCTCCTCGTCGACGACGAACCCGCCCCCGACCGAGTAGTAGGTGGCCTCCAACAAGGACAGCCCCTCGGCGTCGTACGCGAACAGCCTCATGCCGTTGGCGTGGTACGGCAGGGAACGGCGGCGGTGCAGGACCAACTGCCGCTCCGTGTCGAAGCGGATCTCGTGGGCATCGCCGAGCTCGCGGCCCAGCAGCCGCAGCCTTCCCGTCGCCCTGATCCGCTCGACGTCACCTTCGGCCACGCCGACGTCCACCGTGTGCGGCTCGTTGCCCTCCAGACCGAGCAGGACGGCCTTGGGGGTGCCGTGACCGTGGCCGGTGGCCCCCAATGAGCCGAAGAGCTCGGCCCGTACCGACGCCGTCCGCGCGAGCAGATCTTCCTTCTCCAGCCTGCCGGCGAACATGCGGGCGGCCCGCATGGGACCGACCGTGTGCGAACTGGACGGGCCTATGCCGATGGAGAAGAGGTCGAAGACGGAGATGGCCACGAGCGGGCTCCCTTGTCTGCGCGTGGGTGTGGCGGGAGGCGCGAGCGAAACCTCACGACGGTGGATGCTCTGGTTGCTGATTAAGCAACGAGCATCTCTATGTGCAACAGCCTTTCTTTTGTGTACCAGGTTGTCAAGACGGCTGCCGCGCGGGTGGCGACTCCGACGGCACGGCGCCGGTGGGCCGGTGTCCCGACGGCCGTCCCGAGCCGGGTCGGGTCCGGGTGCTCCGGGCGGCATCTGGGCGCACCGGTCGGCAGGCGAGGTCCGTCTGTGGCTCGAAAGCACGCTTCACTCAGCCTCCCGATCGAGCATCGAACTGTTAGTCAAGTCAGGCCGGGTCGTTACGGTGGGACCGCCCTATTCGACGCGTCGGAGCAGACCTTGGCGGATTTGGCGGTCACTTTGGTCGCTGACTACACGTTTCCGGCTCGGGCCTGGTTGCCGGCGGCGGCGATCGTGGCGTTGCCGGGGGGCGTGCCGCATCGCCGCCCAGTACGAGATCTTCATCCGGCGGTGGAGCGGCCTGCGGCCACTCACACGATCGTCGGCATGACGGCTGGTATCGGTCACAGCGACGGCTGACGGCCCGGCGGTCCGACCCTGAGTTCAGAGGGATTTGGCTCGCAGAGATTGACAGATGAGAGTCCGATGGTGACTCTTTCTGTTATTCGAAATGGTGTGGGAGCGTTCACAGTCATGTGCCCCAGCGAGCAGACCGCATGCATCGCTCCTCGCCGCCTCGGGCTTTTGTACCTCCGCATCAGTGGTGACAGGAGGCACTTCATGCGTGAGTTACGGCCGGCCGGCGTTCGGCGGCCGCCACCGCACCGTGCGCGTTCAGCGGAAGCCGCACCATCACCCCGTTACCTCACCTGACGCTTCCTCACCAGTGAAGCGACCGGGCCGCGAAACCCGCACCTTCCCCCACGAGCAACCCCCCACTCACACAGGAGTTCATCGATGAGCATGCAACGGCGCACCTTCCTGGCCCTGAGCGCGGCCGGAGCAGCGGGCGTGGGCGCATCCCTGTTCGGCACCGGGCAGGCTGGCGCCCTCGCCAGGCCGCAGGGTGCCCCCACCACGCCGTTCGCGGTCGGCGTGCGCCGGTATGACTGGACCCGCGGCAGCCGCCGGTGCACCACCTACGTCTACTACCCGGCCACCGGCACCCCCGGCGGCAACCCGGTGAC
>NZ_DF968190.1:0-47269 GCF_001270025.1 Streptomyces azureus
GACGAGCAGCAGCCGCCGGTCCCGCACCTGCTCGACGAGGGCGGCCAGCGGCGGCTGGGCGGAGTGGTCGTGCAGCCCCAGCGCGTCGGCGGCGGCGAGCGGCACGAGCGCCGGGTCGTGAAGCCCGGAGAGGTGCACGAAGCGCACGCCGTCCGGGAAGGCCCGCTGTACCCGGGCCGCGACGCGCGCGGCGAGCCGGGTCTTGCCGACGCCGCCAGGCCCGGTCAGCGTCACCAGCCGTGCGCGGGCCAGCAGCTCGCGGCCCTGGGTCAGTTCGCCACGCCGGTCGACGAAGCTGGTCGTCTCGACCGGCAGATGGTGGTCCCGTCGTGGCGCTGATCCGCCCATGATCAGCCAGTCCTCTGGGGGTGTGGTCCGAGGGCCGGACAGGCCCTAGCGCGGGTCCTCACTCTGCCCCGTTGCGTACACATATGCACGCTCGGGTCACACCCGTGGGTGTACTTCGGCCGGGACAGCTCGACCGCCGTGCCGCACGCGTACACTGCGCGTCCACTTTCACCCTTGACCTGCTCATGCCATTGCAGAACGATGTGCGCCACCCGCACCACGTACGTCGCACGGAACAACCCCACCTCCCACAAGGAGATTTCATGCGACTCCGCATACGAGGCTCCGGTGCCCGCACCGGCAGACGCACCGCCGCCCTCGCCGCCCTCCTCGCACTCGCCCTCGCGGCGCCCCTGTCCGCGACGACGACGACCGACGCGACCGCCGACAGCGCCCGCAAGCCGGCCCCGTCGGCCGACGACGTCCGGCAGTACGAGATCCACATGCACTCGACGGCAAAGGACCGCACGGCACTTCAGCGCACGGGAGTGACCGTGGACGAGGCCCACGGCCACGGTGTCGTCGTCTCCGGACGCGCGGACCAGATCAAGAAGCTGCGCGCGCTGGGCTACGAGGTCACCCCGTTCGGCGCGGTCCCCGACCGGTCCGCCGGCGAGGACGACGTCAGGATCCACGACTTTCCGTCGGCCGACTCGCGCTACCACAACTACGCGGAGATGACGAGCGAGATCAACTCGATCGTCTCGGCCAACTCCTCCATCGCCAGCCAGCGGGTGATCGGCAAGTCCTACCAGGGCCGGAACATCGTCGCCATCAAGATCAGCGACAACGTGGGCAGCGACGAGTCCGAGCCGGAGGTGCTGTTCACGCACCACCAGCACGCCCGCGAGCACCTCACCGTCGAGATGGCGCTCTACCTGCTGCGCGAGCTGACCTCCGACTACGGCTCCGACTCGCGCGTCACCAGCATGGTGAACAACCGTGAGATCTGGATCGTCCCGGACATCAACCCGGACGGCGGCGAGTACGACATCGCCACCGGGTCGTACCGCTCGTGGCGCAAGAACCGCCAGCCCAACAGCGGCAGTTCGTACGTCGGAACCGACCTCAACCGCAACTGGAACTACCGCTGGGGCTGCTGCGGCGGCTCCTCGGGCTCGACGTCCTCCGACACCTACCGGGGCTCCGCGCCCGAGTCCGCGCCCGAGGTCAAGGTCGTCGCCGACTTCGTGCGCAGCCGGGTCGTCGGCGGGGTGCAGCAGATCAAGGCCGGCGTCGACTTCCACACGTACAGCGAGCTGGTGCTGTGGCCGTTCGGCTACACGTACTCCGACACGACCACCGGGATGACCGCGGACGACAACGCGGCGTTCAAGGCGGTCGGGCAGAAGATGGCCGCGAGCAACGGGTACACGGCGGAGCAGTCCAGCGACCTGTACATCACGGACGGGTCGATCGACGACTACCTCTGGGGCGCCCACAAGATCTTCGGGTACACGTTCGAGATGTATCCGAGGTCCGGCGGTGGTGGGTTCTACCCGCCCGACGAGGTGATCGAGCGGGAGACCTCCCGTAACCGGGACGCGGTGCTGCAGTTGCTGGAGAACGCGGACTGCATGTACCGGTCGATCGGCAAGGAAACCCAGTACTGCCGGTAGTCGCCCGGCCGGCTACTCGGCGTCTTCCTCGAAGTAGGCGTCCAGTACCGCGTCCAACTGCTCGTCCCACTCCGTGAAACGGCTCCTGGCCGGCGCTTCGATCTCGATCGGGTACCAGCGCCGGTCAGGGGTGTGGACGGTGACGGTGTAGCGCTTGCCGAACCGGGCGGTCTCCGTTTCGACCGCCCCGATCTCATCCCAGCGGAACTCGCATTCCTGGTCGTCCAGGGACAGGCGTACGCCTCTGTGGTCGGCGACCATCCTCGCGCGGCGGTCGGACGCCTCGAAGACGGGGCCGTCGGCATCGGCCTCCTCCGGCTCGGAGGGGGACGTCTCCGCCGTCTCCTCCGGCTCGGGGGCGGCTTCCTCGGCTTCCTCGGCCTCGGCGGCCTCGGGCTCCTTCTCCGGCCCGTCGTCCTCCGTCCGGCCGGACGCTGGTGACGTGAGCCCGGGGATGAAGGCCGGGTCGAATCCGGCGCCCTCCAGGGGCTGGCTGCTCGAACCTATGCGCTGCTCCACAGCGGAGCAGTATGGTCGACGAACCTGTGCCGCACACAGTCGGCCCCCGCATCGTTACACGAAGATGCGCATGATCTGCCACCCCGTTCGCCGGCGTCCCGTCGGTCAGCGCCTCCAGCCATGTACATCCCAAGGACGCTACACACCACCGGAGAACCGATGACCTTCCTGGTCACAGCCCTCATGGTGAACATGCAGACGGCACGGCGTCCCGGGGAACGCCCTGCCGTGGACGGCCTGCGGGAGTTGAGAGGAATCAGCCGAGAACGGCCAGCGCGTCGATCTCGACGAGGAGACCCGCGGGCAGGCCGACGTAGACCGTCGTGCGCGCGGCTGGCGGCCGGGTCAGGCCCTGCTCCTCGAAGTACGCGTCGTAGATCTCGTTGAACTCGGCGAAGTGGGCCACGTCCGTCAGGTAGACGCGGATCATCATCGCGTCGTCCCAGCCGGCGCCGCCCTCTTGGAGGATCGCCTTGACGTTGGCCAGGGTCTGGAGGGTCTGCTCGCGCAGGGTCGGCCCGGCGGGCGTGGGCGGCTTGCCCGCCTCGGCGGGCAGGAAGCCGACCTGGCCGGCGACCTGGAGGATGTTGCCCTTCCTCACACCGTGCGAGAACTTCGCCGGCGGGGTGGTGTGGGTCTTGGGGGTGAGTGCGGTCTTGTCCGTCATTCGGTGCCCTTCACTGGTGTTCTGCCGGAGTACTCGCCGCTGATGGCGTCCGCCGTACGGCGCGCCAGCGGCAGGAGGGTGAGGAGTTCGTCGGCGGTGACCACGACGTTCGGCGCGGAGACCGACATCGCGGCGACGACCCGGCCGTCGGCGCCTCGGATCGGCGCGGCGACGCAGTTGATGGACTCCTCGTGGCCGCCGAGGTCGGTGGCCCAGCCCTGTTCGCGCACCTGCTCCAGCTCGCGCAGGAACGCGGTGGCGTCGGGTGTCGAACGGGCCGTGTACGCGGGGTAGTCGAGCTTCTCCGCCACCGCCCGCCGCTCGTGCTCGGGCAGGTCGGCCAGCAGCAGCTTCGCGACCGCGGCGACGGTGATGGCGACGGGCTTGCCGATGCGGGAGTACATGCGCACCGGGTAGCGGCTCTCGACCTTGTCGATGTAGAGGACCTCGTTCTCCTCGTACACGGCGAGGTGCACGGTGTGTCCGCAGCTCTCGTTGAGGCGGGCCAGGTGCGGATGGGCGATCTCGCGGACGTCGAGGTTCTCCATCGCCTCCTGGGCGAGCGCGAAGAGGCGGGCGCCGAGGCGGTAGCGCTGGTCGGACTGGCGGTAGACGAGGCCGTGCTCGTGGAGGGTGCGCAGCAGGCGCAGGGCCGTGGACTTGTGCACGCCGAGGCGGTCGGCGACCTGCCCCAGATCGGCGGGGCCCTCGGCGAGCAGCGGCAGGATACTGAGCGCGCGGTCGACGGTCTGGCTCATGGCGTACGGACCTCCTCCTCGGCCCGTGCGACGGCTGGGTCGACGGCTCGCGTCCAGCCGGGGCCGAGTCGCAGTCTCCCCCACACCGCGCCGTCCAGGGCGGCGAGACGGTCGGCGTGCTCCCGCGCGGGCGGCGCGGCGAGGTCGCCGGGGGCGGTGAGGGCGGCGGCGGCCAGCAGGTGCCCGTGCCGCAGCCGGTCCCGGACGGGCAGTCCGCGCAGGGTGGCGGAGAGGAACCCGGCGGCGAAGGCGTCCCCGGCGGCGGCTACGACGCGACCCGCGGGGCGGGCACGAAGGCGACGTCCCGCTCGTCGAAGACGGTGGCTCCCGCCGCGCCCTGCTTCACGACCAGCACCCCGGGTTCGGGGAGGGCGGCGCGGACGGCCTCGGCGCCGCGCAGTCCCCAGGCCTCGTCCTGTCCGACGAACACGAGGTCCGCGCCCCGCGCGAGGTCCCGCAGCGCCTCCGGGGCGTCCGTGTGGCGCCACAGGCCGGGCCGGTGGTTGACGTCGAAGGAGACCAGGGGGCGGCCGGGCCGGCGCGCGGTCAGCTCGCGCATCAGGTCCAGGCAGGTCCCGGACAGCGCGGCCGTGATCCCGGACAGGTGCAGCACGCGGCCGGCGCGGACGGCGTCCAGGTCCACGGTGCCGGGCGACATGGCCGAGGCCGCGGAGCCGGCCCGGTAGTACGCCACTTCGTGCGCGTCGGTGGCCCGGTCGCCGACGGTGCGGAAGTAGATGCCGGTGGGGCGGGCGGGGTCGCGCCGGACGTGTGCCACGTCGACCCCGTACCCGCCGATGGCCTCGACCAGGTGGTCGCCGAACGGGTCGTCCCCCACCCGGCTGACCCACCGCACGGAGTGCCCGGCGGCGGCCAGCACGCACGCCGTGTTGGACTCCGCGCCGCCGATGCCCCGGTCGAGGTAGGGGACGTCGGCGAGGCGGCCCGGCCAGGACGGCAGGAACGTGACCATGGCCTCGCCGAGCGCGACGACGTCCACGACGTCGGGGGCGTTGCAGGATCCGGCGGGGGTCACGATGGTCGTAGCTCTTGGCTGCTCGGCGGGGGCGGCGTGCGCTGCCGCTTTCGTTGACCCCGGGTGGCCGAGACGTTAGACAGCGTCGAGCGTCATACGCAATGAATGTTGCACTTCTTGCAACAGGCCTGATCAGGGAGGCTCCATGACAGCCGTTACCGCCGCCGAGTCCCTCGCCCGGCTCGCCGCCGAGCGCGTCGACCACCGCTTCAAGGGCCTCCCGCCGGACGCCGACGGCCTGACCGTGGGCGAGCTGGCCGCCCAGCGCCGGAACCTGTTCACCGGCGGCTTCGCCACGCCCGTGCTCGCGCTGTCCGCCGAGCGCCTGGAGCACAACCTGCGGCTCATGGAGACCTACGCGGACCGGCACGGCCTGGCCTTCGCGCCGCACGGCAAGACCTCCATGGCGCCGCAGCTGTTCCGGCGGCAGATCGAGCACGGGGCGTGGGGCATCACTCTGGCGGTGCCGCATCAGGTGCGAGTGGCGCGCGCGTTCGGGACCCGGCGCGTGTTCCTGGCGAACGAGCTGGTCGACCCGGCGGCCCTGCGCTGGGTCTCCGCCGAGCTCGACGCCGACCCGGAGTTCCGCTTCGTCGCTTACGTCGACTCGGTGCGCGGGGTGGAGCTGATGGACGCCGCGCTGAGCGATGCCCGGCGCCCGCTGGACGTCGTCGTCGAACTCGCGGCCGGGGAGGGCGCCCGTACCGGTGTGCGTACGGAGGCAGAATGTGCGGCGGTCGCGGACGCGGTGGCGGGCACGCGGTCCCTGCGGCTGGTCGGTGTCGCGGGTTACGAGGGCGAGGTGCCGAAGGCGGACACGGAGCGGGTGACGGCGTGGCTGCGGCGGCTGGTCGCACTGGCCGCCGACTTCGACAAGGCCGGACGGTTCTCCGGTGTGGAGGAGATCGTCGTCAGCGCGGGCGGCAGCGCCTGGTTCGACGCGGTCGCCGACGTGTTCACGGAGATCCCCGAACTCTCCCTCCCGGTCCTGAAGTTGCTGCGCTCGGGCGCCTACGTCTCGCACGACGACGGCCACTACCGCAAGCTGACCCCGTTCAACCGGGTGCCCGAGGAGGGCGCGCTGGAGCCGGCGTTCCGGCTGTGGACGCAGGTGGTGTCGCGGCCCTGTGCCGAGCAGGCCTTCGTCAACGCGGGCAAGCGGGACGCGGCCTACGACATCGACCTGCCCTTCGCCCAGGTGATCCGCCGGGACGGCGTCGAGCGCCCGGCCACCGGCGTGTCGGTGACGGCCCTGTCCGACCAGCACGCCTGGCTGAGCACCACGCCGGAGGCGGATCTGGAGGTGGGCGACTGGGTCGGTCTGGGGCTGTCCCATCCGTGCACGTCGTTCGACAAGTGGCCGCTGATCCCCGTCGCCGAGGCCGACGGCACGGTCGTCGACTACGTCCGGACGTTCTTCTAGGAGGCCGGCGCGATGGAAGAGCTCGTCATCCGGGACGCGGACGTCGTGGACGGCTCCGGCGAACCCTCCTACCGGGCCGATGTCGTGGTCGACGGCGGCCGGATCGTGTCCATCGTCAAGGAGGCCGCCGCGGCCGGCTGCCAGCGGCCGAAGGCGCGCCGGGAGCTGGACGCCGAGGGCCTCGTCCTGTCCCCCGGCTTCGTCGACATGCACGCCCACAGCGACCTGGCCCTGCTGCGCGACCCCGACCACGGCGCCAAGGCCGCGCAGGGCGTCACGCTGGAGGTCATCGGCCAGGACGGGCTGTCGTACGCGCCGGTCGACGACCGCACGCTCGGCGAGGTGCGCCGGGTGATCGCCGGGTGGAACGGCTCCGGCGACGACATCGACTTCGACTGGCGGACGGTGGGCGAGTACCTCGACCGCCTGGACCGCGGGATCGCCGTGAACGCGGCCTACCTGATCCCCCAGGGCACGGTCCGCGCGCTCGCCGTCGGCTGGGAGGACCGGGAGGCCACCCCGCAAGAGCTGGACCGGATGCGGCAGTTGGTCGCCGAGGGCATGGAGCAGGGCGCCGTCGGCATGTCGTCGGGGCTGACGTACACGCCCGGCATGTACGCGAAGGACGCCGAACTGACCGAGCTGTGCCGGGTGGTGGCGTCGTACGGCGGCTACTACTGCCCGCACCACCGCTCCTACGGTGCGGGCGCCCTGGAGGCGTACCGGGAGATGGTCACGCTGGCCCGGGAGGCGGGCTGCTCCCTGCATCTCGCCCACGCCACGATGAACTTCGGCGTGAACAAGGGCCGGGCGCCCGAACTGCTGGCCCTGCTGGACGAGGCGCTGGCGGACGGGGCGGACATCAGCCTCGACACCTACCCCTACACACCGGGCTGTACGACGCTGGCGGCCATGCTGCCGAGCTGGGCGAGCGAGGGCGGGCCGCAACAGGTCATCGAGCGGCTGGCGGACGAGGAGACGGCCGAGCGGATCCGCCACGACCTGGAGGTCACCGGCTCGGACGGCTGCCACGGCGTGCCCGTCGAGTGGGACACGATCGAGATCTCGGGCGTGGGCGACCCGGCGCTGGCCGAGTTCGTCGGCCGTACGGTCCAGGAGTCGGCGGACGTGCGGGGCGAGGCCCCCTGGTTGACCGCGCGCGGGCTGCTGCTGGCCGACCGGCTGGCGCCGACGATCCTCCAGCACGTCGGCCACGAGGAGAACGTCCGGGCGATCATGCGCCACCGCGTGCACACCGGCGGCTCGGACGGCATCCTCCAGGGCGCCGAGCCGCACCCGCGTGCGTACGGCACGTTCCCGCACTACCTCGGGCACTACGTGCGGGAGTTGGGGGTGTTGTCGCTTCAGGAGTGCGTCGCGCACCTCACCTCGCGCCCGGCGGCCCGGCTCCGGCTGCCGGACCGGGGCCTGGTGCGCGAGGGGTACGTCGCCGACCTGGTGCTCTTCGACCCGGCGACGGTCGCGGCGGGGTCGAGCTTCGCCGAGCCGCGCGTGCTCCCGACGGGCATCCCGTACGTGCTGGTCGACGGGCGGTTCGTGATCGAGGACGGGCGTCGCACGGACGCCCTGGCGGGCCGGGCGATCCGCAGGACTCCCGCGTGACCGCCCGACCCGGGGACCTGCCCCTGCCTTACGGCTTGGGCAGGGTGCAGCCGCTCGCGCTCAGGTCGAGCTTGTTGTCGATGCCGAAGCAGGCCGGGATCTGGTAGGTCTCCTGGCCGTAGTTGATGCCCTTGCGGACCGTCACGTTGCCGCTCGCGTCGACCTCGCAGGGGTTGTTCACCGTGCAGCGCTCGCCGTCCTCGTTGCCGGTGTTGTTGACGGCGACGACCTTGCCGGTGGCCTCGTCGACGACGGGCGAGCCGGACGTGCCGCCGATGGTGTTGCAGGCGGAGGTGTAACGGACCGAGTCCTTCCAGGTCCAGTCGCCCTCCTTCAGGCGGTGCGCGAACCCGTCGATGTCGCAGCTGTAGACCCGCTTCCAGTAGCCGGAGGGGATGCTGATGGCGGTGCCGGCCACCGGGTGCTTGTCGTTCAGCGTCAGCGGGTTGATGCCGTACGAGCTCTTGATCTGCCCGTAGGTGGTGGTGAGCTGGTAGAACGCGACGTCCGTGTCGGTCATCGTGCCGTACGCGAGCTTGGCGGCGCGCAGGGTGGCGACGCGCGAGCCGGAGGCGTTGAGCAGGCTGAAGGTGCGGCTGGACGCCTTGTCGACGAGGACCTCGCCGGGTGCGGGGAAGCCGCTGTCCAGGCAGTGTCCGTTGGTCATCACCAGCGCCGGGTCGTTGGCCTCGGAGTCCGGCATGCGGACGACGGAACCGGAGCAGTTGCTGAGCGCGACGGTGCCGGCGAGGTTCACGGCCTTGGCCGACGGGTTGAGCCCGGACAGCGTCTGGTCCACGGACGTGACCACGTCCGACACGGCGGACGTGGCCGAGCCCGTGTCCGCGACCTTGCCGACGCCCGTGGGGGCGGCCTCGGCAGCGGTCGCGGGAGCCGCGCCGGCCCCGGCTATCGCCAGGGCGCAGAACGCGGCTGCGAGAGGTTTTCTCATGGGGGGTCCCCTCTTGCGACGGAGGCGACCGGAAATCTTCCGGCCGCCTGCACTGTTGTCATGCGCATTGTGATCGTCGCAAGGCGGGTGGGGCAAGGAGTTGTTCCGCGCGCGAAACCTGCCCGTCCGGCCTGACCCTACTCAACGGCCTTGACGGGCGGATCACTTGGGGCCCTTGGTGCCGCCGGGACCGTGTCCGGGTTTCCCCTCGGGTCGGCCCGGGGGCGAGGCGGTGGCGGCGGGAGCGGAGGGCGTCGGGGTGCCGGCCGTGGGAATCGGGCTGTCCGGCCCGCACTCGGACGGGGCGGGGCTCACCGCGTGGACGTACCCACGGGACGCTGGGCCGGACGGCTCGCCACGATCCGCCGGCCGACCGAAGAGCGGGGCCTCCGGGGGGGCGATGCCGGACGGGCACCGGTGGACGGCGCCGTCGGCGACTCCCCCACCATCGGTCCCGATCGGCCCGCCCCTGCTCAACAGCCCTGAGACCGATCTACTTGGGGCCCTTGGTGCCGCCGGGACCGTGTCCGGGTTTCCCCTCGGGTCGGCCCGGGGGCGAGGCGGTGGCGGCGGGAGCGGAGGGCGTCGGGGTGCCGGCCGTGGGACTGCCGGCCGAGGGACTCGGGGCGTCCGTCCCGGACTCGGACGGGGTGGGGCTCACCGCCACGGACGCACTCGCGGACACGGCACCGGACGGCTCGTCACCGTTCGCCGGCCGGCCGACGAGGGGGGTCCCGGGGGCCGGTGTCCGACCGGTGCCGGTGGACGGCGCCGTCGGCGACTCCCCCGCCGTCGGTCCCGTACGACCGCCGCCGCCCTCGCGCGACCCGCCGGAGGGCGCGTTCGAGAAGCCGAGACCGGCGATCAGCGCGGCGGCCGACACGACCCCCACGGCTCCGGCGGCGACCGCCACGCGGCGGGCACGCCACGGCCCCCGTTCCCGCCGGGAGTGGCGGCCCGCACCGGACCGGCCATGCGCCGGCACCGGCGGCAGCTCCCGTGTGTCGTCCATGCCGCGCGTGACGCCCATGCCGCGCGTGGCGTCCTGGGCGTTCAGAGGGTTCGGGGCGTCCGCGGGGTCGTACACGTCCCGCCACCCGTGCGCCGCCGCCGGATCCGCGTACGCGTCGTACGCGGGGGGCGGGTCGGCCCGCGGCAAGTACACGTTCGGCGGGCCCTGGGGCTCGCCGCTCGTCGCTCCGTCGGCGTACTCGGATGGCCTGAACATGACGGCGAATTCTAGGGATCAATGGTGCTGGTGGCACAGCGTGCGGCTATATCCGCACAAACCGACGCGTCTCACGTGGCGGAAAACACGGCCCGTGACGCGATACCGGGCCGTAAGCTCCCAGACATGCAGGTGATCCAGTCGACCAAGCTCGCCAACGTCTGTTACGAGATCCGGGGCCCGGTGCTCGAGGAGGCGATGCGGCTGGAAGCCGCCGGTCACCGCATCCTCAAGCTGAACACCGGCAACCCGGCCGCGTTCGGCTTCGAGTGTCCGCCCGAGATCCTGGAGGACGTCCTCCGGAACGTGTCCTCGGCGCATGGATACGGAGACGCCAAGGGTCTGCTGGCCGCGCGCCGCGCGGTCGTGATGCACAACCAGACCCTCGGCATCGAGACGGACGTCGAGCACGTCTTCATCGGCAACGGCGTCTCCGAGCTGATCGTGATGGCGATGCAGGGCCTGCTGGACGACGGGGACGAGGTCCTCGTGCCGGCCCCGGACTATCCGCTGTGGACCGCCGCCGTCTCCCTGTCCGGCGGCACCGCCGTGCACTACCGGTGTGACGAGCAGTCCGACTGGATGCCGGACCTGGCCGACGTCGAGCGCAAGGTCACCGACCGCACCAAGGCGATCGTGATCATCAACCCCAACAACCCGACCGGGGCCGTCTACGACGAGGCGATGGTCAAGGGGCTCACCGACATCGCCCGCCGCCACAACCTGCTGGTCTGCTCGGACGAGATCTACGACAAGATCCTCTACGACGGTGCCACGCACACCCCGACCGCCGCCGTCGCCCCCGACCTGCTGACCCTCACCTTCAACGGAATGTCGAAGGCCTACCGGGTGGCCGGCTACCGGGTCGGCTGGATGTCGATCTCCGGGCCCCGCGCGCACGCCGACTCCTACATCGAGGGCCTGACGATCCTGGCCAACATGCGGCTGTGCGCGAACATGCCGGGGCAGCACGGCGTCGTCGCGGCACTCAGCGGACGCCAGACGATCAACGACCTGGTGCTGCCGGGCGGCCGGCTGCGCGAGCAGCGGGACGTCGCCTACGAGCTGCTGACCCAGATCCCGGGCGTGACCTGCGTGAAACCCAAGGGGGCGCTGTACCTCTTCCCGCGCCTCGACCCCAAGGTCTTCAAGATCAAGGACGACCGGCGGATGGTTCTGGACCTGCTCCGGAGCGAGAAGATCATGGTCGTCCAGGGCACCGGCTTCAACTGGCCGGAGCCGGACCACTTCCGGGTGGTGACCCTGCCGACGGCCGGGGACCTGCGGGACGCGGTGGGCCGGATCGGGCACTTCCTGGACGGCTACACCCAAGCCTGACGGGACGCCTCGCTCACGGTATGTGTGCAGCCAGTCCGGTTTTGTGAACAACTCAACTTTAGACGAAATCTAAGCTAGGATGGCTTCCTGTAAGCACTCAGGAGGCCCTCCCATGTACGAACCGATCCGCACCAAGTCGGTCCACAGCACGGTGGACGGCCCCAGCCCCGACTTTCCCCACCGTTCCCGCGAGGAAGAGCTGGACATCCAGCTCGCGGGCCACCTCGCCGCGCTGCTCGCCGTCACGGACGAACTGCGTGCGACGGAGGCCACGGCCGACCTGGACACCGCGGCGGAGCGGCTCGCGGAGCAGGTGGGCCGACTGCGCGGAGGACGCACACCGGTCCGCGCGCCGATGAGGACCTCCCGCCGCGAGCGCAACGCGACAGCCCTCCACCGGCGAGCACACGCCCTCGCCGGCCGGGCGCTGGTCGTCGCCGCCTCCCGCGCCGACACGGCGGCCGCCATCCTGGCCGCCGAGCGGATGGACGCACACGCTGCGGCTCTCGAGCCGCGCGAACTCGCGTCCCGCTGAGCCCCCGCGGGGCTCCCCCGACGGCCCCGGTCCGCGCGCACCCGCAGCGACGCGCGGACCGGGCGCCATCAACCCCTTCAACCCCTTCGTGAGGGCCCTCGGGTACCACGCCCGGAGCCCTCTATTCCTGTTGCAGGGAGCGCCCGAGCCCGGCACCCCGCGCGTCCTGGCCGCCAGCGAGCCCAGCGACATGACCCCCGTCCTCGAACTGATCCACGAGGACACCGGCATCACGGTCCGCCCCACCCACATGGGCACCCTCGACGCCGTCTCGTCGCGGGCCTGTGCGGGGCCGGCGCGCTGATCGCCCAGCCGGAGCGGCCGGACCCGCACGGCTTCCCGGAACCGTCGGCCCAGTTCGACGAGGTGCGCGCTGACCTCCGCAGGCTGCGCTCCCACCTGGTCGGCGTCGACCTGCCGCCCGCCACCACGGCACGGCTCGGCGAACTGACCGACCTGCCGGCCGCCTTGCCGGACCCGGGCTGGTTGCTCGCTCACGACCCGGAGGGCGTGCACACGCTGCCCCGGACGGTGCGCCGGGACCTGCCGGAGGCCGTCGACGCCTTCGTCCGGACCCGCTGGTGGTCGCGGCTGACACCCGGGGCGGAAGCACCGGAGCGTCAGCTCGACCTGCTGCGTGAGGAGGCCGAGCGCCTGCGGCGGGCCTGCGGGAGACCGAGGCCCGTCGCCAGCAGTCCGTCACCCTGTACCTGGAGGACCGGGGCGGCCCGGCGGCCGGCGGGCTCGGCGCCTGATGGACGGCTCCCGGCTGTTCGCGGTCACCACCAACGCGGCCGGCGGCCAGTACCGCGCCGCGCGGCACGACCCGGTCGCCGTCGAGGCTGCCTTCGAGGACGAACTCCAGCGGGGTGGTCGAGTCGCCCGGGTCGGCCGGCTGCACCAGCAGGTCGGGGACGGCACCGGCGGCGGATCCGCGCGCGATGCACTTGCCGTCGCCGCTGACCCGTGAGCGAGGGAGCGCCTCGGAAACGGCGAAGGCAGGGGCCCGCACGCCGTTGTGCGAACCCCTGCCTCGCATGGTGCTGTCACCGCGGCCGGCCGTGACGATGTTGCTGGTCAGGGCACGATCGGAGCCGGCCGCGGCGTCGGTGGAGGGCTGTCTCAGCCCAGGCGCTGCACCAGCGCGCGGTACTCGTCCCACAGCTCCTTGGGCGTGTGCTCGCCGAAGGTGTTGAGGTGCTCGGGGACCAGGGCGGCCTCCTCGCGCCAGACCTCCTTGTCGACGGTGAGCAGGAAGTCCAGGTCGGAGTCGGCCAGTTCGAGGCCGTCGGTGTCCAGGGCCTCCTTGGTCGGCAGGATGCCGATCGGGGTCTCGACGCCCTCCGCCTTGCCCTCCAGACGCTCCACGATCCACTTCAGGACACGGCTGTTCTCACCGAAGCCGGGCCAGACGAACTTGCCCTCGTCGTCCTTGCGGAACCAGTTGACGTAGTAGATCTTCGGCAGCTTCGACTGGTCCTTGTCCTTGGCGACGTCGACCCAGTGGCCCATGTAGTCGCCCATGTTGTAGCCGCAGAACGGCAGCATCGCGAACGGGTCGCGGCGCAGCTCGCCGACCTTGCCCTCGGCGGCGGCGGTCTTCTCGGAGGCCACGTTGGCGCCGAGGAAGACGCCGTGGTTCCAGTCGAAGGACTCCGTCACCAGCGGTACGGCGGTGGCGCGGCGGCCGCCGAAGAGGATCGCCGAGATCGGCACGCCCTTGGGGTCCTCCCACTCCGGCGCGATGATCGGGCACTGGGCGGCGGGGACGGTGAAGCGGGCGTTCGGGTGCGCGGCCGGCGTCTGAGACTCGGGCGTCCAGTCGTTGCCCTTCCAGTCGGTGAGGTGGGCGGGCGGCTCCTCGGTCATGCCCTCCCACCAGACGTCGCCGTCGTCCGTCAGCGCCACGTTGGTGAAGACCGCGTTGCCCCACAGCGTCTTCATCGCGTTGGCGTTGGTGTGCTCGCCGGTGCCGGGCGCGACACCGAAGAAGCCCGCCTCGGGGTTGATGGCGTACAGCCGGCCGTCCTCGCCGAAGCGCATCCAGGCGATGTCGTCGCCGATGGTCTCGACCGTCCAGCCGGGGATGGTCGGCTCCAGCATGGCGAGGTTGGTCTTGCCGCAGGCGCTCGGGAAGGCCGCCGCCACGTACTTGGACTCGCCGCGCGGCGGGGTGAGCTTGAGGACCAGCATGTGCTCGGCCAGCCAGCCCTCGTCACGCGCCATCACGGAGGCGATGCGCAGGGCGTAGCACTTCTTGCCGAGCAGGGCGTTGCCGCCGTAGCCGGAGCCGTAGGACCAGATCTCGCGGTCCTCGGGGAAGTGCGAGATGTACTTGGTCGTGTTGCAGGGCCAGGGGACGTCCTCCTGGCCGGGTTCCAGCGGGGCGCCCAGGGTGTGCACGGCCTTGACGAAGAAGCCGTCGTCACCGAGCTCGTCCAGGACGGCCTGGCCCATGCGGGTCATGGTGCGCATGGAGACGGCGACGTACGCCGAGTCGGTGATCTCCACACCGAGCGCGGACAGCGGCGAGCCGAGCGGGCCCATGCAGAAGGGCACGACGTACATGGTCCGGCCGCGCATCGAGCCGCGGAACAGGCCGCCCTGTCCCCCGGAGCCCTGGAAGATCTCCCGCATCTCGGCGGGGGCCTTCCAGTGGTTGGTCGGGCCCGCGTCCTCCTCCTTCTCGGAGCAGATGAACGTCCGGTCCTCCACGCGGGCGACGTCGGTGGGGTCGGAGGCCGCGTAGTAGGAGTGGGGGCGCTTGATCGGGTCGAGTTTCCGGAAGGTGCCCCTCTGGACGAGCTCCTCGCACAGTCGCTCGTACTCGGCCTCGGATCCGTCACACCAGACCACGTTGTCCGGCTGCGTCAGCTCGGCGATCTCGTTGACCCACGAGATCAGCCCCTGATGGGTGGTGGGGACGGTGGGAGCCGCGATGTCGCGCGCCACGATTGCTCCTAAATGAGGGATTTTTTTGATGTGGAGGCCCCGTGGGGGCTGCGACCCGGATGCTTCACGGTGAAACTCGGCGCTCATCCGGTGCCGACCGCACTCATTTGATCATCCGACGCGCGCGCCCATCTGTCCAGAGGAGCGCACAGGTGAGCAACGTGAGGCTCGCCACGGTTTCTCGTGCCCCTTTACGTGCACATTGGGTTCACCTGACCGTTCGTTTGCGTAACCATCGTTGGGCCACGGTGAGAGGATGGCCACTCTTCATCGGCCGATCGACCGGACCGATAGGTCACTTACGGTTCCGTAGCTACCATTCGGCCATGACTGCGTTCGCCCCCGACGCGCCTTCGGACACGCCGGCCGACGGCCGTGGTCCCACGGCGCTCCCCCTGCCGCACCCGGTGAAGCCCAAGCTGCGCGGCTGGCTCCACCTGGGCATGTTCCCGGCCGTCCTCGTCGCGGGCCTGGTGCTGACCGCCCTCGCGGACTCGACCAGAGGGCGCATCGCCTGCGGGATCTTCGCACTGACGGCGTGCCTGCTGTTCGGCGTGAGCGCGCTGTACCACCGGGGCGACTGGAGTCCGCGCATGGACGGCGTGCTGCGCCGACTGGATCACGCCAACATCTTCCTGATCATCGCGGGCACCTACACACCACTGGCCATGCTGCTCCTGCCGGGCGCCAAGGGCGAGTGGCTGCTGTGGGGCATCTGGGCCGCGGCGGCGGCCGGCATCCTCTTCCGCGTCTTCTGGGTCGGCGCCCCGCGCTGGCTCTACACGCCGTGCTACATCGCGATGGGCTGGGCAGCCGTCTTCTACCTGCCGGACTTCATGCGAACCGGCGGCGTCGCCGTCCTTGTCCTGGTCATCGTCGGCGGCCTGCTCTACAGCGCGGGCGGCGTGATCTACGGTCTCCAGCGGCCCAACCCCTCACCGCGCTGGTTCGGCTTCCACGAGGTGTTCCACTCCTTCACCCTGGCCGCCTTCATCGCGCACTACGCGGGGATCTCGCTGGTGGCGTACCAGCACGGCTAGAAACCCGCTCGACCTTCCCGGCCGCGGCTTTCGAGCCGTGGCCTTTTTCGTTGCACCCGAGGCTAAATTGACAGTGGCTGATGATTGCGAGTTACTGTCGATTCATGGCTACTGGCACCCCCGCCGACCGGCCCCCACTGGGACTCCGGGAGCGGAAGAAGATCAAGACCCGCCAGGCTATCCGCGCCGCGACCTACGCGCTGATCGAGGAGCAGGGTTACGACGCCACGACGATCGAGCAGATCGCCGACCGGGCCGAGGTGTCGCCGTCGACCGTCTTCCGGTACTTCCCGGCCAAGGAGGACATCGTCATCACCGACGAGTGGGACCCGGTGATACTGGCAGAGCTGCGGGCCCGGCCGGAGGACGAGTCGTGGGCCGGCGTCCTGCGGCACGTGATGCGCAAAGCCCTCGACCTGAGCCTCGCGGAGGAACCCGAGGTGACCCGGCTGCGGACCCGGCTCGCGGTCGAGGTCCCCGCAGTCCGCGCCCGCATGATGGAGAGCATGGCGGCGACCGGGCGGCTGCTCCGCGAGGCCCTCGCCGAGCGCTCCGGGCTGGACCCCGACAGCCTGG
This sequence comes from Streptomyces azureus, assembly GCF_001270025.1. Lineage (NCBI taxonomy): Bacteria > Bacillati > Actinomycetota > Actinomycetes > Kitasatosporales > Streptomycetaceae > Streptomyces > Streptomyces azureus. The sequence goes on from NZ_DF968190.1 coordinate 16,615, forward strand.
AGGTACGGGTCTTCGCCATGTCCGTGATGGGCGGGCTGATGGAGGTCTCCCACTACTGGGCCGAGACCGGCCACCGGGACGACATCCGGGATCTCGTCGACCGTGCCCTGGACGTCCTGGAACACGGCCTGGCGACCGGAAAACCCTGAGGCCGCCGACCGCCCCCGTGACATCCTGACCAGGTGAACGGTCCCGAGATCCACGTCGAGTTCGCGCCCGAGCTGTACGTGTTCGTCCCCCAGGCCCGGCGGGCGGGCGCCCTGCGGGCCACGACGGACGGCGTCTCCAGCCTGGGCCATGTCGTCGAGTCGCTGGGTGTGCCGCTGACCGAGGTGGGCGCCCTGGTCGTGGACGGCCGCGAGGTGCCCGTCTCGCACGTCCCGGCGGCCGGCGAGTCGGTGACCGTACGGACCGTCGCCCGCCCCCAGCGGGTGCCGGGCGCCCCCCTGCGCTTCCTCCTCGACGTGCACCTCGGCACGCTGGCCCGCCGGCTGCGGCTGCTCGGCGTGGACACGGCCTACGAGTCGACCGACATCGGCGACCCGGCGCTCGCGGCGCGTTCGGCGGCCGAGCAGCGGATCATGCTGAGCCGCGACCGGGGCTTGCTGCGGCGCCGCGAGCTGTGGGCGGGGGCGTTCGTCTACAGCACCCGTCCGGAGGAGCAGCTCCGGGACGTCCTGGACCGCTTCCAGCCCGAACTGCGGCCCTGGACGCGGTGCACGGCCTGCAACGGGCTGCTCCGCAAGGCGACCAAGGACGAAGTCGCCGGCCAGCTCAAGCACGGCACGCACGCGACGTACGACGTGTTCGCGCAGTGCACGGAATGCGGCCGGGCGTACTGGAAGGGCGCGCACCACGAGCAGCTGGAGGCCATCGTGGAGCGCGCCCTCGCCGAATTCGGAAGCTAACTCTTCCTCAGGTCTCCCTTACCGCAGGCGGTCCCGTCCCCGTTGCGGTCCAGGCGCAGTGGGTCGTCCTTGCCGTTGACCTTCAGGCGGCCGTAATCGTTCGCCTTGAGCCACTCGCAGCGGGCGGCCGTCGTCTTCTTCACCTCCGCCGGGAAGTCGGTCGGCACGCAGACGTTGATCGAGCCGTAGTGGCGGTCGCAGCCGGAGAGCGTCGGGCCGACCTTCTGCGACGTGCGCTTCTTGCCGGGCCCCGCGACCTTGCCCTCGGGCGAGTCCGCGAAGTCGTGGACATGCGCCGAGGCGTCCGTCGCCTTGAGGGCCTGCGGGCCCTGGAGGTGCACCCACTTCGCCACCGACGGCACCCCGTTCGCGTCCACCGCGAAGAGCATGTACCAGCCGGGCGGGGCCAGGTTGGGGTTGCTCGTCACGTTCAGGTCGACGTTGTCGCCGTCGACGGACAGCGGCAGGTCCACGAACCGCTGGTTCGGGTCGGAGGAGTGCGTGACGGCGGCCGGACGGATCAGCTCGGCCTTGGCGATGGGCCGGTCGACGGTGATCCGCTGGGTGTCGCCGTAGTTCCACTCGGTGTCGATCACCGAGGTGATCGCCGGCCGCGGTCCCTTGAACAGGTAGGGCGGGCTGTAGACCGACACGTCGTGGTTCCAGGAGCCGTTGCCAGGGTTGTCGCCGGTGGTCATCACGCGACCGTCGGGGAGCAGGAACGCCGAGGAGTGGTAGCCGCGCGCCTCGGGGTCGACGGCCATCGGGTCGAAGGTCTCCGACTCCGGGTCGAAGACCGACGTCTCGTAGACCGGGTTGGCGCGGTTGTGCAGCGCGCCGCCCGTCTCCAGCACCTTGCCATCGGGCAGGAGCACCGCGGAGACGTACATCTTGCCCTGGTTCCCGGTCTGCGGAACGGGTCCGTTGCCGAGGTCGACCGTGCCCTGCGGGATCGGCGGCCCGGCCACGTAGGAGGGGCTGGGCTGCTTGAGGTCGATGATGTCGGTCAGGCGGTTCGCCTCCGGGTTGGAGTCGATGTTGCCGCCGCCGAGGGTGAGGACCTTCTGGTCCTGCGCCGGGGGCAGCAGCACGCTGGCCGACTGGTCGCGCTCGTCCTTCTTCCGCAGGCCCGGGACCTGGGTGATGGTGTTGGCGCCGTAGTCGTAGATCGCCGAGCCCGTGCCGGGGATGTTGTTGCCGAAGACGTGGCTGCCCGAGTAGAAGAGGCGGCCGTCCTGCATGAGGATCATCGACGGGTACAGACCCCAGTACGACCAGGTCTGGTTGACCTTCCAGGTCGGCAGCCACTGCTGCTCGGCCTCGGAGAACAGCTCGGCGGTGACCGAGCCGGTGGAGTCCTCCTTCAGGCCGCCGAAGGAGATGACGTCACCGTTGCCGAGGACGGTGGCCGACGGGTACCAGTGGCCGTCGTTCATGTCGTTGGTCTTCGTGTAGGTCTCGGTCTCCGGGTCGAAGACGTACGAGTCCTTGTAGCCCTGGTAGCCGACGCGGCCGTCCGCCGACGGGTAGCCCTTGTTGCCGCTCATCACCAGCACGCGCCCGTCCTGGAGCTGCACGTGGCCGGCGCAGAACATGTCCTTCGGCGTGGGGATGACCTTGTACGAGCCGTTCGCCGGGTCGTAGACCGCGGACGTGAACGTGCCCGCCTCGAACATCGACTCGTCGTTGCCGGAGCCCGCGATGAGCAGCACCTTGCCGCCCCGCAGGACGACGGAGTGCATGGAGCGCACCGGGTTCTGCGTGGGCAGCACGTCCCACTTGCCGTTCGCGCACTGCTCGGCCGTGCCGGTGCACTGCGGCGGCGGGACCGGGTCGGCGACCTGGTCCATCGTGTAGTCGTCGGTGGTGGCGGAGCCGGTGCCGTAGACGGAGACGCCCCAGGAGACGCGGTCGGTGCCGGCCGGGACCTCGGGGGTGCGGACGGTGGCCTCGGTCCAGTCGCCCGCGAGGTCCAGCGTCTTGAGGTCGGTCCAGTACTGCCAGCCGCCGGTCGCGTCGTGGCGGAACAGCGTGATCGACGCGTCGGGTGTGGTCGTCTTGTACCAGAGGCCGAGGTCGTACTGCCTGCCCGGCGTCACCACGGGCGCGCACTCGGCGGACTCGGTGATCAGCGCCTTGCGGTCGCCGTCGACGCGGCGGGTCAGCTCGACCTTCATGGCCTTGCCGCCGGTGTGCGCGTCGTTCGTGGTGGTGAAGGAGAAGTCGTTGTCGCCCCAGCCGGACTTCTCCCAGCAGTACGGCATGCCGCCGGTGCCGGCGGTCTCGAAGCCGGGGTTCCTGATGAGGTTGGCGGCGGAGGCGGGCTGGGGCGCGGTCAGCAGGAGGCCGGCCGTGAGCGCGCCCACGCCCACGAGCGCGGTCCTTCTCCGGTATCTGTTCACACGGCTCTCCTCGCGGTGCGGCTCTCGCGCACGGGCTTCTCGGGGCCCCGGCGCGGCAGATAGACCAGCGCTTCGGTGGCCGCGAAGCGCAGGACGAACGTCGTCACCAGCGCGAGCGCGGTGGCGGACAGCACGCCCAGGTGGAACTGGCGCACGAACAGCGCGATCAGCGGGATGCGCAGCACCAGATCGGCGTTGGCGAGCAGCGCGAACCGGCCGGCCCGGTCCCACCAGCGGCGGTGCCGGCGCCGCTCGCGGAACAGCAGGTGCTCGATGAGCACGAAGTTCCAGGCCACACCGAGCTGGTTGGCGAGGATCTCCGCCGGTATGTAGTGCATGCCGACGGCGGTCAGCGCCCACAGGCCGAGCAGGTTCGGTACGAAGCCGGTGAGCCCGATCAGGCCGAAGCCGACCATGCGCGCGACCGGCGAGGCGGCGCGCAGCCCGGCCAGGTGGCGCAGGAACCGGAAGCCCTCCTGCGCGGTCGACTTGGACTCCCCGGCGAACCGGTCCTGGAAGACGAAGGGCACCTCGGTGACCCGGCGCGGGCGGCTGCGGACGGCGAGTTCGAGGAGAATCTTGTAGCCGAGCGGCTGGAGCACCTCGGCCGTGACCGCGCTGCGCCGGATCGCGAAGAAGCCGCTCATCGGGTCGCTGATGCCGTGCAGCCGGCGCGGGAACAGCGCCTTGGTCAGCCAGGTCGCCCCGCGCGAGACGGCCACGCGGTAGCTGCCCGCGAGCCCGGCCCGGCTGCCGCCCTTGATGTACCGGGAGGCGACGACGAGCCCAGCGTTCGCCCGCTCACCGGTGGCGACCAGGTCGGGCACGAGGGACGGCGGATGCTGGCAGTCACCGTCCATGACGACGATCCAGTCGGACGTGGCCGCCTTCAGTCCCTCGACGACCGCGCCGCCGAGCCCGCCCACCGGCTCCTGGCGGTGCAGGACGGTCACCGGGAAGGGGCAGTCCTGCGCCGCCTTCTGGATGACCTCGGGCGTGTCGTCGGTGGAGTCGTCCACGAAGACGACCTCGCAGGGCAGCCGGGCCGGCACGGCCTCGGTGATCTGGTGCAGCAGTTGCCGCACGTTCGCCGACTCGTTGAACGTCGGTACGACGATGGTGACGGCGCCCGGTTCGGGGATCCCGGCGGTCTCGACGACCTCACCGGGGACGGTGGACTCCTGGCTCATCGCGCGCCTCCGGCGGTGGTCTGGATCTGGCGGATCTCGATGCGGTCCGGACCGGTGCCGAAGGTGGCGACCGGGGCCGAGTGCTCCATGGCGGCCTTGACGTTGGGCAGGTCGGCCGCGTCACGCCGCACGGTCGGCGAGGCGACGACGTAGTCGAGGTCCTTCCAGCCGCGCGGCATCGTCTTCGTCACCGCCGGGTCGAGGTCGGCCTTGTAGAACCAGATGACGCCGAGCCCCGGCCGGTAGCCCTGGTGCACGAGGTCGAGCCAGAGGGCGTCGTCGACCAGTACGCGGGTGCGCTCCGGGTTCTCGACTTCGGTGGCCAGCCACTTGGACGCCGCCTTGTAGGGGGCGTTGGCGTCGGTGGTGACGGCGGTGCGGGCGCCGTCGTACCAGTGCGGTACGACGTAGACCCCGGCGGCGAGGGCGAGGACCGTGGCGAGCGCGTACCGGCCCACGCTGACGTATCGTTTCTCCGCCTCGGAGCGCCAGCGGCTCAGCACGGCGTGGGCGACGGAGGCGGTTCCTCCGGCGAGGACGAGGGCGAGGAACGGCAGGGCCTGGATGACGTACATCGCGGGCAGGTAGCCGTTCGGACGCAGGGCCAGCGCGGCGAAGATCGCGACGGCCAGGGCCGGTCCGGCGAGGGCCCGGGCGGTGACCGACCAGCGCCAGGTGACGAGCAGCAGGAGGGCGCCCGCGAGGCCGCCGAGAGGGAGGATCTTGTCGTAGTACAGCCACGACTGGAGCACGCCCCAGGAGCCGGAGCCCTGGTCCAGGATGAAGCCCGAACCGGGCCTGGTCATCTGGTACTTGACGCCGTCCCAGAGGGAGACGTGCCCGCTGCCCGGCAGCAACTCGCCCTTGAGCAGGGCGAACAGCGGATACGAGAAGCCGATCAGGGCACAGGCCGTGACGGCTCCGGTGAGGGCGAACTTGCGGGTGTCCTTGTGGCTGTGCCGCCACATGGTGAGGAACAGCGCGGGCAGGACGACGAGCATCGTCTCCTTGGTGAGGACGGCCGTCGCCGCCGCTATCCCCGCGCCGAAGTGGTGCCAGAGGTGGCGGCTCGGGGAGGCGGCCAGGGTGAAGGCCAGCAGCGTCCACATCACCGCGAGGTTGTCGAGGAAGATCTCCCGCTGGAGGATGACCGCCAGCGGCGAGAGGCCGAAGAACACCATGCCGAGCGCGGCCGCCCAGCGGGGCAGGGCGAGGCGGCGGCCCAGTACGTAGACGAGGACCGCGCTGATGCCGCTGATCACCAGCATCGCGGCCCGCATGGTGCCCACCGTCATCGACTCGGGGCTGATCAGCGCCGGGATCCAGGTCAGCACGGCGATCTGGATCCAGCCGAGGGGCGGGTGGTCGTACCAGTAGGTGTAGTGGGCGAGGCCGTTGCCCTGCTGGACCGACCAGGCCTGGGCGAGGTAGGTGCCCTCGTCGTCGCTGAGGGCCGGGTAGTCGGCGATGTTCCAGCCCTGCACGACGAGGATCGCCATGAGGAGGACACCGCACAGGAGCAGGTCGGGGCGGGAGGAGCGCAGCCGGCTCGGCGGCTCCGGCCGTCGGTGCGCACCGGTGCGGGGCGCAGGCCGGCGCTGCGCGGGGACCTTCGCAGTGGTCACCGCGGGAAGGGTGGAGGTCACGCGGGAACGTCCTCTCGGGTCACGGGAACGTCCTGCCGGGTCACGGCCGTCTCGCCGAGATGCGCGCCGACATGGGTCGTCAGCTCCCAGTCGTTGCGCCCGCGCTGCTCACGCCACACGGCGCGGACGGCCGCCCCGGCGAGCAGGACCTGGTAGAAGGGGCCGCCCACGATCAGCTTCAGGTAGTGCGCGAACCGCACGCGCAGCCCGTACTGCTTGCCGAAGTCGTGCAGTCCGACGATCTCGAAGACGAAGGTGACCAGGGCGGTGACCGCCGGCAGGAAGGTGATGAAGGCGATGCCGACCGGCACGTCCAGGAACAGCGCGATCGCCACGTTCAGCGGGATGACCAGGCCGGTGAAGGCCTGCATGAACGGCGTCATCAGGGTGTAGCGGGCGAGCAGCCGCTGCCCGAGGGTGGGCAGTTGCTTCCAGTCCTTCTTCCGGTACACCTGGAGGAACCCCTGGTTCCAGCGGGTGCGCTGCTTCAGCAGGGACATCAGCGAGCCCGGGGTCTCCTCCCGGGTCACCATGTCGGAGTCGTAGGCGACGACGACCTTCTTGCCGACGCTGGAGAGCCTGACGCCCAGGTCGCAGTCCTCGGCGAGGCAGTTCGGGTCCCAGCCGCCGGCTTCCCTGAGGACGTCCGTGCGGACGAAGACGGTGTTGCCGCCGAGCGGAATGAAACCTTTCTGCGCGTGCAGGTGGAGCCGCGAGCGGAACCAGAAGAAGTACTCCAGGCAGTTGCGCAGGCTGTACCAGCTGGAGTGGAAGTTGATCAGCTGGACCCCGCCCTGGACGACGTCCGCGCCGGTGGTGCGGAAGGCGTGGTCGACGTGCGCGAGGAGCTCGGGGTGGACCTGGTCCTCCGCGTCGAAGACACCGACGACATCGCCGCGGCAGTGCGGCAGGGCCGTGTTCATGGCCTTCGGCTTGTTCTTCTTCTCGTGCGTGTCGACGACGACACGGACCCGTGGATCACGTGCCGCGGCCTGCTCGGCCACGGCGGTGGTCTCGGGGTCGTCGTGTCCGACGATCACGATGATCTCGAAGTCGGTGTGGCTCGACTCCAGCAGCCGCTGGATCGTGTGATCCAGCACCGCCTGTTCGTGCCGCGCGGGCAGCAGCAGCGAGAAGGAGACGTGCTCGTCCCCGTCCGGACTGCTGAACCGCGTGGAGGCGAGCACTTCCGGCGTACGCCACGCGTGCATCTGCCACCACAGGGTGAACGCCGCCATCCAGAACAGGGCCAGTGAAACGGCAGCGATGAAGACAGACGTCAGCAAACAGATCCCCCCAGATCCCAGAACCCCCCGCCGTGACGGTTTATCTCAGCGGTCACGGCACTGTGCAGAGATTAAGGGGGAACTGTGAAGCCCGGGGGCTGTTCAGATAAAGAGCGTGTTTCCGTTGATTCCCGACTTCAGTCGCTCAACGCCGCGCGCAACCTCTCGGCTTCGGTCGTCGGGGCGTCACATGTGAAGTTACGGCAGACGTACGCGGCCGGTTCACCGCCGACCAGCGGACGGTCCGCGAGCAGCGGAAACTCCTCGCTCTCCGGGGCCCCGACAGCGACGACCGCGCCGGGCGCGGTGCCCAGAAGTGCCGTGCGGTGCAGGGTCCTGGTGCCCTCGTGGTCGAGGGACGGTCCCACGATCGCCACCTCGCGCGGCCCGTCCAGCGCCGCCTCGGCGGCGGCGAGCCCCCAGCCGATGAAGCGGGGCACGCGCGGTCCGAGCGCCTTGACGACGCCGAGGGCCCGCTCGGCGGCGGTGCGGTGAGGCCCGGATCCGGTGTGCGCGGCGTAGCCGAGCAGGGCGCTCGCCGCCGCGGTCCAGCCGGACGGGGCGGCGTTGTCGGTCGGGTCCTGCGGGCGGCGGATCAGCCGCTCGGCGTCGGCGGCGGTGTCGAACAGGGCGCCCGACTCCTCGTCGGTGAAACGCGCCAGGACGTGGTCGAGGAGGAACCCGGCGAACTCCAGCCAGACGCCCTCCCCGGTGACGGACGCCAGCGCGAGGAAGCCCTCCGCCACGTCGGCGTAGTCCTCCAGCACGCCCGCGTTGGCGCCGGCGTGGCCGTCCTTGCTGGTGCGGGTGAGGCGGGCCTGCTCGTCGAGGTGCAGCCGGACGAGGAGGTCGGCGGCGGCGAGGGCGGCCTCGACGAGGTCGGGCCGGTCGAAGTAGGCGCCGGTCTCGGCGAGCGCGGCGATCGCCAGCCCGTTCCAGGCGGCTACGACCTTGTCGTCCCGGCCCGGGGCGGGACGCTCGGCCCGCTTCGCCAGCAGGCGCTCGCGGATCGAGGCGATCTTCCCGGCGTCGAACAGGCCGTCCTGCTGCGGCAGTTGGAGGACGGACTGGCCGTGCTCGAAGGTGCCCTCCTCGGTGACGCCGAAGTACTGGGCGGCGAGTTCGGCGTCCTGCTCTCCGAGGACCTCCCGCAACTGCTCGGGCGTCCACACGTAGTACGCGCCCTCGACGTGCTTGCCGGTGCCGCCCTCCCGTCGCCCGCCACCACCCTTCTGAAGACGCGCTTCGCGCGGCACCTCCTCTTCGCTGTCGGCGTCCAGCGCGGAGGCGAACCCGCCCTCGTTCGTGCGCAGTTCGCGCACCATGAAGTCGGCGGTCTCCAGGGCGACCCGGCGGGCGAGTTCCGAGCCGGTGGCGCGCCAGAGGTGGGCGTAGACCCGGCACAGCAGGGCGTTGTCGTACAGCATCTTCTCGAAGTGCGGCACGATCCAGTCGCGGTCGACCGAGTAACGGGCGAAGCCGCCGCCGAGCTGGTCGTAGATGCCGCCGCGGGCCATGCGCTCGCAAGTGTCCCGCGCCATCTGGAGGGCGCCCTCGGCGCCGGTGCGGGCGTGGTGGCGCAGCAGGAACTCCAGCACCATGGACGGCGGGAACTTCGGCGCCCCGCCGAATCCGCCGCGCTGCGGGTCGTACTCGCGGGTGAGCGCGAGCAGCGCCTGCGCGAGTTCCTGCTCGCCGGGCGTCCGGGCGTCCCCGTAGGAGATCTCCCGCCCGGCCAGGTCCCGGACGATCTTCCCGGCGACCTCGGTGACCTCCTCCCGCCGCTCCTCCCACGCCTGGTGAACGCCCTGGAGCACCTGCCGGAAGGAGGGCATGCCCTGGCGCGGGACGGGCGGGAAGTACGTGCCGAAGTAGAACGGCTCGGCGTCCGGGGTGAGGAAGACGGTCATGGGCCAGCCGCCGTGCCCGGTCGCGGCCTGCACGGCCTCCATGTAGACCGCGTCGACGTCCGGGCGCTCCTCGCGGTCGACCTTGACGCTCACGTAGTGCGCGTTGAGGTACTCGGCGGTCTGCTGGTCCTCGAAGGACTCGTGTGCCATGACGTGACACCAGTGACAGCTGCTGTAGCCGATGCTGAGCAGCACGGGCACGTTCCGCTCGCGGGCCTCCGCGAAGGCCTCCGCCGACCAGGGCCACCAGTCGACGGGGTTGTCGGCGTGCTGAAGGAGGTAGGGGGACGTCTCGTGCGCCAGTCGGTTCGGCATGGTGTCCATCCTGCCGCAGTACCCAGCCCGGCACGCGTCAGGCGCCGCGCGGGCGCCGCCCGGGGCGCACGCCCGACGGACGCGCGGCGCCTCAACCCGCCCCTGTCTTCACATAATCGGCCGGGGCACGCCCCCTCGCCCCGATGCGCCGTCGGCAGCACACTTGACCAAGGAAACGACCGAGGGAACGACCGAGGTGACTAGCGAGTACGCCGTCGCCGCCGGAGGGGGACGTGACATGCGGGACAGTCATCGGGCGGATGCCGAGCGGCTGTTGGCACGGGCCGTGGAGGAGGAGGTGCGCCGCACGGGCGGGCGCACCGACGGGAAGGTGCTGCTCGCCCGGGCGCGCGGGGCGCTCGACGCGATGGCGCAGAGCGCGGCCGAGGAGTACGAGGCCTACACGCGCGCCCTGGACGAGGCGGCGGCCGGGCACCTCACCTTCGGTCAGCGCTACGCCCGGGAGGGCGCCGGGACACCGCTGCTGGTGGCCGGGGTCGCGGCGGTCGCGGCCGTCGTCGCCGACATGGCCCTCGGCACGAGTACCGGGACGGCGCTGGGCGCGGGCGTGACCGTGGGTGTGGTGGGCGCCGCGGCGACCGTCGTGAAGGTCGTCGGCTCGCATCTGCCGGCCGCACACCACCGGGCCGGGGCCGTGAGCCAGCCGGGCGGGCCCGAACAGCTGCGGCTCCAGTGGCTGACGGCACTGGAGGTGCGGGGCATCCGGCCGTTCCTGGACCAGCAGCGGGTGCTCGCCGCCTCCACGGGGCCGAAGAAGACGGGGCCGCGGCTGCGGGGCGCCGACAAGAGCGCGGCGGCGCGCGGGCGCAACGTGCTGGAGCAGTCCTTCGCGCAGCTCCCGGAGCCGGCTCAGCCGTTCGCGGGGCGGCGGCACGAGCTGGCGCAGATCCGGCAGTGGGTGCAGGCGGCCCGGGCGAGCACGGCGACCCAGCCGACGGTGGTCGTCCTGCACGGCACGCCCGGCAGCGGCCGTACGACCCTCGCGGTGCACGCCACGCACGATCTGAAGGATTACTTCCGCGGCGCCTGCGTCGTCGACCTGCGCTCCGACGGCCCGGGCGAGTCACCGCTGTCCACCCGCGACGCCCTGCTGCATCTGCTCAACCGGCTCGGCGCGCCCCGCGAGCAACTGCTGTTCCGTGAGCGCTCCTCCCCCGACCAGCAGGTCAAGCGGCTGAGCGAGCTGTACCACCAGCATCTGACCGGGCTGCCGGTCACGGTCGTCCTGGACGACGCCTCCGACGCCGAGCAGGTCCGCGCCCTGGTCCCGGAGCGGTCCGACAGCCTGGTGCTGGTGACCGCGCGCAAACCCCTGGAGCCGGCGGAGCTGCCCGCGCGGGTGCACCAGCTGGCTGTGGAGCCGCTGGACGCTGCCGGCGCGGAGGAACTGCTGGGTGCGGCGGCGCAGGACCGTTCCGGTCCGTACGACGCCGAGTCCGCCGACCGGGTCCGGGAGCTGTGCGGCGGGCTTCCGCTGGCGCTGCGTATCGCCGGCTCGTGTCTCGGCCCGCGCTCGCCGCGCGCGCTGGCCACGGACCTCGGCGCCTACGGCCCGGTCGAGCCGGTCGAACGCGCCCTGTGGCTGCGCTACACCGACCAGCCGGAGCCCGTACGGCGGCTGCTGCGCCGCCTGGCCCTGGCCGGCCGGGCCTCGCTGGGCGCCGCCGCGGCCGCCGCGCTGCTGGCCACCGACGAGGCCGAGGCGAAACGCCACCTCCAGGCCCTGACCCGCGCGGGCCTGATCGACCACGTCCGGGGCGACCGCTACCGGCTGCACGACCTGGTCCGCGCCTTCGCCCAGGCCCGGCTCCTCGACGAGGAGGAACAGGCCGAGCGCACGGCGGCGCAGGAACGGCTGATCGTGAACTACGCCGAGCTGGCCGACTCGGTGCTGCGCATGGTCGACGGCAACATGTCGACCCGCACGAACCGCTTCAGCCCGTACGGTTTCCCCTCCCTCGACGAGGCGCTGCGCTGGCTGGACGACGAGTCGAGCTTCATCACCGCGGCGCTGCGGCACGCCGAGGGCGTGAACCAGGCGGCGGTCCTGAACCTCCTGGGCGCCCTGTGCGACTACTGCCTGCTGCGCGGCGACCTCTACCGCCTGGGCGAGATCAGCGAGCTGGCCCAGGCGGTGGACGAGGGCCTGCTGGTCCGCTCGGTGCAGTGGCGCACCGGCATCGCGGCCCGGCAGCTGGGCGAACTGGACAAGGCCCGCACCACCCTGACCTCGGTCGTGGACCTCTACCGGGAGGCCCATCACGACGCCGGTGCCGCCCGCGCCCTGTGCTCCCTCGGCATCACCCTGCACCACCAGGGCAATCTGACGGAGGCGTCGGCGAAGCTCCGCGAGGCCCTGGCCCTCCAGTCCTCCCCCGAGCTGGCGACGGACCGGGCGTGGACGATGCACGCCCTGGCGGCGGTGGAGCGGGACCGCGCCCGGCTGGCCGAGGCGCTGGAGCTGCTCACCGAGTCGCTGGTGCTGCACCGCGCCGGCGAGTCCGTGCACGGCCAGGCGTGGGCCCACTTCCAGCTCGGCCAGCTCGGCCTGCGCATGGGCGACGTCCCGCGCGCCGAGTCCGAGCTGCGCGCGGCCCTGGAGCTGTACGGCCGCACCCGCGACGCCCGCGGCGAGGCCTGGGCCCTGACCCAGCTGGCCCGCGCCCGGCTGGTCGCCGGTGACGCGTCCCCGGCCGTGGAGGAACTGCGCGGGGCGGCCGCCCGGCACCGCGACAACGAGGACGCGCGCGGCGAGGCGTGGACGCTGTACTACCTCGGCCAGGCCCTGGAGGAGACGGGCAACCTGGACCAGGCGGTCCGCGAACTGGAACGCTCCCGCACGATGTTCTCCCGCATGCGGGACGTCTACGGCCTGGCCTGCGCCCGCCACCACTCGGCGCGCGTCACCCGCGACCAGCGCGCGGCCCAGACGGGCTCGCTGCGCAACTCGGGCTTCGCCCGCCAGCTCCTGGTGGACGCCCGCGCCGACTTCCAGCGCATCGGCGTCGCCCACGGCGAGGCGTGGACCTGCCTGGAGCTGGCGGTCGTGGACGCGGGCAACGCCCGCACCCAGCAGGCCCTGGCACTGTGCGACGAGGCGGCGGCCCTCTTCACGTCGTACGGCGACCGCCGGGGCGAGGACTGGGCCCGCTTCCTGCGCTGCACGCTCCTGCCGTACGCGGCCCCCGGCGGCTTGGAGGTCGGTACGGCCGTGGCCCAGGAGGAACTGGCCCAGCTGTCCCGCGCGAGCCATCCGCTGCGCGACCGGAAACTGGACGACTACCTCGACGCTTACGCCTTGCTGCTGGAACGCGGCGTGACCCTGGAGGCCGGCTGGCAGGCCTGGCGCCTGGGCATGGTGCCGAACCGGCATGCGCGGGAGGTGATGGGGGTGGCCGTGGAGTCGAAGACGTAGGGCACGCGACACCCGTCGGCGGCGCACGGCCACCGACGGGTGCCCCCCGGGGAGAGACGGCCGCCCGGGAGGGGGCGTCAGCCCTGCTGCTGCTTGCCCTGGCTGGAGGCCTCCGCGTCCGCCGGCTCCGGCTGCTCGGCCTTGGGGTCCGGGGCCTGGGGGAAGTCGACCTTGTTCATGTGGCGGCTCATCGACTTCATCAGGGCCCACACCGCCAGGGCCATCGCCGCGAAGACGATGAAGCCGAGGACGCCGGGGGTGACCTTGTCCTCGTCGACCTCCTTGGCGAAGGAGACGAGGTGCGTCATTGCCAGGCTTGCGCTTGCGCTCATGTCAGGCATTGTCGCGGACGCCCGCGAAGAGGTCGTCCTCGGGGAGGGAGGTATCGACGAGGGACTTCGCCAGCTCGTACTCCTCCGTCGGCCAGACCTCCCTCTGGATGTCCATCGGCACCTTGAACCAGCCGCCGTCCGGGTCGATCTGCGTGGCGTGCGCGATCAGCGCCTTGTCGCGGATCTCGTAGAAGTCGGCGCAGGGGACGTGCGTGGTGAGCGTGCGCTGCTTCATGCCGAACTCCTCCCAGCGCTTGAGCCAGTCCCCGTAGGGCGACTCCAGGCCGCGGTCGAGCATCGCCTGGTGCAGCGCCTCGGTGCGCGGGCGGTTGAAGCCCTGGTTGTAGTAGAGCTTCTGCGGCTGGTACGCGGGGCCGTACTCGGCCTCCGGGTACTTCTCGGTGTCCGCCGCCCCCTCGAACGCCACCATCGAGATCTTGTGGGTCATGATGTGGTCGGGGTGCGGGTAGCCGCCGTTCTCGTCGTAGGTGGTGATCACCTGGGGACGGAAGGCACGGATCTTCCGCACCAGCTCACCGGCCGCGTGGTCGACGTCCTCCAGGGCGAAGCAGCCCTCCGGCAGCGGCGGCAGCGGGTCGCCCTCGGGCAGGCCCGAGTCGACGAAACCGAGCCACTCCTGCTTGACGCCCAGGATCTCCCGGGCCTCGTCCATCTCCTTCTTGCGTACCTCGTGGATGTGCTCCTCGACGTACTTGTCCCCCTGGAGCTTCGGATTGAGGATGGAACCGCGTTCCCCGCCCGTGCAGGTCACGACCAGCACGTCCACCCCCTCGGACACGTACTTGGCCATGGTCGCCGCGCCCTTGCTCGACTCGTCGTCGGGGTGGGCATGAACGGCCATCAGTCGCAACTGGTCAGTCAAGACTCAATCCTCAGTAAGTCGGCGCCCTGTGTGCGTCGGCGCAATCAGCGGCTTCTATAGTGACCGAAACGGGGGGCGAATAATTCCGGGACCGGGTCCCGGGCCCGCTTACGGGACGTTCGTCCCGGTCCTGCCTGGAGGACGATCATGAGTACGGCGAGCACGCGACTGCCCGAGGGACGTTACGGTCGTTCCTCGGACGAGCGCGCCGACCGCACGCTCAAGGTCGTCGGCGCCGTCCTCGCGGCGGCGCTGCTGGGGCTCGTCGGCTGGTTCGGCTACCACTACGTCGCCCAGAGCGAGATCAGCGCCGAGGTGATCAGCTTCGAGCCGGGCAAGGAGTCCGTGCAGGTGCACCTGGAGGTCCGCAAGGACGCCGGCACCGACGGCTACTGCACCGTGCGCTCGCAGGCCGAGAACGGTGCCGAGGTCGGCCGGGCCGATTTCCGCTTCGACGGGGACGCCACCCGCATCGACAAGGTCGTCACGCTCCGTACGACCTCCCCGGGGACGACGGCCGAGCTGCTGGGCTGCCACACCGGCTGAGACCCCGCCGGAGTCACCTGCAATACGTAGCGCCTGACCTGCGGTGACGTGGAACTGGTGGCTTATGTCCTCCCCCTTCCGCCCCTGAATTGTTAGGCTCGTGGTTTCGCCCATCCGTGGAGGAACATGCTTCTGGGTAGGGCGATGCTTTGTATTCCCAGTACCTACGAGGAGCACCTGTGACCCAGACCAGCGAGAACGTCACCTGGCTGACCCAGGAGGCGTACAACAAGCTCAAGGCTGAGCTTGAGTACCTTACTGGTCCCGCGCGGGCGGAGATCTCCGCGAAGATCGCCGCCGCGCGCGAGGAGGGCGACCTGCGTGAGAACGGCGGGTACCACGCAGCCAAGGAGGAGCAGGGCAAGCAGGAACTCCGTGTGCGCCAGCTCACCCAGCTCCTCGAGAGCGCCAAGGTCGGTGAGGCGCCTGCGGCGGACGGTGCCGTGGCGCCCGGCATGGTCGTCACGATCGCGTTCGACGGTGACGAGGACGACACGCTGACGTTCCTGCTCGCCTCGCGCGAGTACGCGAGCGCCGACATCGAGACGTACTCCCCGCAGTCCCCGCTGGGCACCGGCGTGATCGGCCACAAGGTCGGCGAGGACGCGCAGTACGAGCTCCCGAACGGCAAGAAGGCCTCGGTGAAGATCCTCAAGGCCGAGCCGTACGACGGCTGAACCACCCCGGCCGACGTCTTGATCCGCCCCCGGTGTCCTCGCGGTGCCGGGGGCGTTGTCATGCCGTCGCGCACCGGTACATCGGGGCGCCGACCCGAACATGATCGGCTGGATCAGCCCCCACTGAACCCGAATGTCGAGCAGCTCCAGAAGATCCGACTTTGGATCCAGGGTGACCGGCGCTCCCCCTTCGACCCGCCGCCCCATGCACCGGTAGTAGCGCCCCGTGGCGATGCTGCCGCCCGTGCGGTGCGGCCAACGGGTGAGGAGCGTATCCGTGTCCACCGTCCCCGCGGCCCGCAAGAGCAAACGAGACTGGGCCCTGCTCCTCGTCCTGTGCGGAACGATCTTCCTCGAGGGCAGTGACGTCTCCATGCTGGCCCTGGTGCTGCTGGGGGCGGCGGTCTCCGCCTTCGGTCGGCGCGGTGCCAGGCCCGCCGACGGCCGGCGGAAGGGCGCCGCGCCCGCGGCCCGCGACGAGGTCTGCGACGGCGTCCCGGGGTGAGGGGGACGGCGCCCGCCACGACCGAGTCGACGTGGTGCCTCCCAGTCCACGCCCCACGCGAGGCGTACGAGACCCAGGCGGCTCGCCGGCGGCGGCAGTGGCAGACGAAAGTGGAGATCGCCGCGTCGTTCGTAGCGGACGCGCAGCGCTTTACGTGGTGGAGCCGGGCGAAGGTGCGCTCGACGACCCAGCACACCCGGCCCAGCCCGGAGCCGTGAGCCACCCCGCGTCGGGCGACCATCGGCTGATACCGCGTTTTCACAGCAAGCGGCGGTGCTTGCCGAAGTCGTAGCCCCGGTCGGCATGCAGACACCACTGACGCGTAGCCCGAGCAGCGTCCGAGCGCGCTGGTGGCGGGCTGCAGGTCGTCGTCACTTGTGGCCCCGGAGGAAGGTGGGGATCTCACTGCGGGTCGGGTAGTTCGGCAGGGGTGCGGGCTTGTCCTCAAGGAATGCGGTGACGATGGCAGCGGCCCGGTTGTTGTTGTCGTCGAGGCCGTTCCACATGCGGTGTCCGACACCGGGCATGTACTGCGTGCGCTGGATCGCGGGATCTTTTCCAAGGATCGCGGTCGCCCACTGACGGACCTGGGAGGAGCACTCGGCGATCATCAGCATCGCGGGAGTCCGGGAGCGACTCAGTTGCGGGGCGATGGAAGGGGATTCCTTGACCGTCTGCTGGACGCGGAGGCTGGCGGCGGGGCTGAAGGAGAAGTTCTGCTCCGTGTCCTCGACGGGGATGCGGCGCGCGTCGCGTGCGCAGTAATTCGATGCGGTGTCGCTGCCGAGATCGGCGGCGGTGAACGCGTTGTCGCCTTCGGCCTGTCCGATCAGTCCGGTGTCGGGGGTGAGGAGCCCGAGTCGCATGAGGCCCAACGCGACGGCGTACCGCGGAACATGCGTCGACCGCGGTCCGGTCATGGCCGGCGCGAGGCCGCGTGCGGACGGTCGGCCCTTGTGCCCGGCGATGCGCGCGGTGGGGCCGTCCATCGGGCCGGGCTCGGCGATGATCGCCCGGTGCAAGCGGGCGGCGACGCGCGGATCGGCCAGGGCTCGCGTGAGCACGACCCCGCCTGAGGAGAATCCGAGGATGTCGACCCTGCCCTTGCCGAGGCGGTCGACGAAGGCGGCGAGGTCGCGCACCGACCTGGAGACCGTGTACTGATCCATGGGGAGCAGGTTGCTGCGTCCGCCGCCGGCCTGCTCGTAGGCGTAGACGTCATAGCCCTGTCGCGCCAGGAGTTGCAGGAACCGGTGGTCGAGCACCGAGATGCCGCGGACGGGGCCGCCGTTGATGTACACGAACGGAACGGGGTGCCGAGTGCCGGTGTTCGCGGGCGGGTAGTGATACACCGCGACCCGGCTGCCCGTGGCCAGGCTCCAGTGCTGCGTGGCCACGAAAGGCAGGTCGGGCGGGTACTGCCGTGTCGTGGGCACGGTCGGGATGCAGACCGACGCCGTCAAGGCCGCCGCGACGACCACCGGCAGGAACGGCACGAGCCGCGTCGGCCAAGTACGGCGCCGACCCCACCACACTGCGGCGACAGTCGCGATTCCCAGGGTTGTCAACCACGCCGGGATGCCCGATCCTGCCCCGTCCGTGAGGACGATGAGCGCCAGGAAGAGGACGACCAGCCCCGCGATGGCAGCCAGGGCCAGTACCAGGCGACCGGCTAATCGGACGGGACGTATCACGGACGGTGGCATAAGGGCCTCCCACTGTTTCAGAACGACATTCCAGAACGCTGTTTCAGAACGACGTTATCAGAGTGGGTAAGCTGGTCGCGTGGGTAGGCCGAGAACGAACGATGAGACCGTCAAAGAGCGGCTTGTGGTGTGCGCGATCGAGATGCTCGCCACCCGTCCGCGGGAGACGGTCACGGTCCGCGCCCTGGCCACTGCCGCCGGGACGTCAACGACGGCGGTGTACTCCTTGTTCGGCGGCAAGGACGGGCTGATCGGCGAGGTGCGCAACAGAGCCGTGGCCGGCCTGTTCCAGGACGTGTCGGCAGTGCCGACCTCCGAGGACCCCCTTGCGGACCTCTACGCACTGGCCGCCGCATACCGTCGATGGGGGCGCGAACACAGTCACCTCTACGCAGTGCTGTTCGGTGGCGTGCAATCCTTCGACCCGTCCGGCGCGGTCGGTACCAGTGACCCCATCCGGCCGCTCCTTGCGGCGATCGATCGTGCCCTGGCGGAGTCCGTCCTCGCCGGCGAAGCGACGTTCATCGCCCTCTCGATCTGGGTGGCCCTGCACGGACTTGTGACTCTCGAACTGGCCGGAGCCCTCGACGCCGCCACGGCCGATGCCACGTTCCGATCGACGATTCACGCGACGCTGCGCGGCTGGGCGACCCCCGCGGTGTTCCGCACCCTTCGGCATGCCGACCCCGCCGGGACATCCTCCGGGGATGTTCGGATTGATCGCCCCTGAGCACGCAGGAGCCCCGGCCGTCTCACTTGTGGATGGCCGGGGCTGCTCTGATGTCGTCCGACGCCAGGCGAGCAAGTCTCGGGACGGCGGAGCCCTCAACCGTCCACCCGGCGGTACTTGCGGACCGCCAGGGTGCGGAACAGGACGATGATCAGGATCGAGTAGATGAGCGAGGCCCAGACCGGGTGCTGCATGGGCCATGCGTCGGACCGGGATACACCTGGGTCACCGAAGAGCTGACGGCACGCCTCAACAGTGGCGCTGAACGGGTTCCAGTCGGCGACGTGCCGCAGCCAGGGGGTCATCTGGCTGGGGTCGACGAAGGCGTTCGAAATGAACGTCACCGGGAACAGCCAGATCAGGCCTCCTGAAGTCGCCGCCTCCGGCGTGCGCACGGACAGGCCGATCAGTGCGCCGATCCATGTGAAGGCGTATCCCAGGAGGAGCAACAGGCCGAAGCCGCCCAGGACCTTTGCGAAGTTGGTCGGCTCCTCGTAGCCGGGGCGCCAGCCCACGAGCAGCGCGACGATCGCGAGGACGAGCAGAGTAAGGGCCGTCTGCACGAGATCTGCGACGGTACGGCCGGTCAGCACCGCACCACGCGCCATCGGCAGCGAGCGGAAGCGATCAATGAGGCCCTTGTGCATGTCGTCCGCGATGCCGGCGCCCGCTCCCGCGGTGGCGAACGTAACGGTCTGCGCGAAGATCCCCGCCATCAAGAAGTTCTTGTAGACGTCCGGGTCGGTGGTGTTGCCGATCTTCATCGAGCCGCCGAAGACGTACGTGAAGAGGATCACGAACATCACCGGCTGGATCAGCCCGAAGAGGATCATCTCGGGAATCCGGCTCATGCGAATCAAGTTCCGCCGGGCGATGACCAGGGAGTCGCTCAAGGTGCTGCTCACTTCGCGGCCTCCTCGTCGTTTTCCTCGTTCTCCTCGTTCTTCGCCTCGGCCACGTGTCCCGTCAGCGACAGGAAGACGTCGTCGAGGGTCGGCCGGCGCAGGCCGATGTCGTCGATCTCGATGCCCCGGGTGTCCAGTTCGCGGATGACCTCGGCGAGGAGCCTGGCGCCGCCGGTCACGGGCGCGGTGAGCTTGCGCATGTGCTCCTCGACCGTGGCGTCCCCCTCGCCGAAGCCGGCGAGCACCTCGGCGGCGGCCTTGATGTGCTCGCGCTCGTGCACCACGACCTCCACGCGCTCGCCGCCGGTGCGGGCCTTGAGCTGGTCGGAGGTGCCCTTGGCGATGACCCGGCCGTGGTCGACCACCGCGATGTCGTGCGCCAGGTGGTCGGCCTCTTCCAGGTACTGCGTGGTCAGCAGCAGCGTCGTGCCGTCGGAGACCAGCTGCTTGATGACCTCCCACAGCTGCTGGCGGTTTCGGGGGTCGAGGCCGGTCGTCGGCTCGTCCATGAACATCACGGGCGGCGAGACGACGAGGGCCGCCGCGAGGTCGAGCCGGCGGCGCATGCCTCCGGAGTAGGTCTTGGCGGGGCGGTCGGCCGCGTCCGCGAGGTGGAACTGCTCCAGCAGCTCGGCCGCGCGCTCCTTCGCCGCCTTGGCCTTCATCTGGTAGAGCTGGCCGACCATCTGGAGGTTCTCGCGGCCGGTCAGGTACTCGTCGACGGCCGCGAACTGGCCGGACAGGCCGATGGAGCGGCGGACGGCGTCGGGCCGTTTGAGCACGTCGATGCCCGCGACGACCGCCCGTCCGCTGTCGGGGCGCAGCAGGGTGGTCAGGCAGCGGACGGTGGTCGTCTTGCCCGCGCCGTTCGGCCCGAGCAGGCCCAGGACCGTGCCTTCGGGCACGTCGAGGTCGACGCCGTCCAAGGCCCTTACGTCACCGAAGGCCTTGACCAGACCTTCGGCATAGATGGCGCCTGGCATATGAATCTCCACGTCTTCGGGGATCGCCGGACAGGTGAATCACGCTTCGCACGAACACACCATAACGCGATGTATCGCGTCTCACAACGAGGTTTTCCGCGTTGTTGCTTCATGCGACGAAGGGATCTTGAACCCGGCTCCGGAGACGGTCAGCCCATGACCGTGTAGCCCGCTTCGCGCAGCGCCTGGCCCACCTCGGCGCAGTGCACCGGGCCCTTCGTCTCCAGGTGCAGCTCGACCTCCGCCTCCGTGAGCCCGAGCCGTGGGTCGGTTCGTACATGGCTCACATCGAGGACGTTAGCGTCGACCACTGACAACACGCCCAGGAGTGTGGCCAGAGCGCCGGGCCGGTCCGTCAGCCGCAGCCGGACGGCAAGGTAGCGGCCCTGCGCGGCCATGCCGTGCCGCAGCACCCGCTGCATCAGCACCGGGTCGACGTTGCCGCCGGACAGCACCGCGACGACCGGCCCCTCGAAGGAGCCGGGCCGGCTCAGCAGCGCCGCGACCGGGCTCGCCCCGGCCGGCTCCACGACCAGCTTGGCGCGCTCCAGGCACAGCAGCAGCGCGGCGGACAGCTCGTCCTCGCTGACCGTCCGCACCTCGTCGACCAGCTCACCGACGATCCCGAACGGCACGTCGCCGGGCCGCCCGACCTTGATGCCGTCGGCCATCGTCGCCGGATTCTCGACCGAGACGGGCCGGCCCGCAGCCAGCGAGGGCGGATAGGCCGCCGCGCCCTCCGCCTGGACGCCCACGATCCTCAGGTCCGGCCGCAGGGCCTTCACCGCCACCGCGATCCCGGCGGCCAGCCCGCCCCCGCCGATGCCGACGACGATCGTGCGCGCCTCCGGGCACTGCTCCAGGATCTCCAGACCGACCGTGCCCTGGCCCGCGATGATGTCGGGGTGGTCGAAGGGGTGGATGAACACCGCGCCCGTCTCGGCCGCGTACTCCTGCGCGGCGGCCAGCGTCTCGTCGACCACGTGGCCGTGCAGCCGCACCTCCGCCCCGTAGTCCCGGGTGGCGCTGACCTTGGGCAGCGGGGCGCCCTTCGGCATGAACACCGTGGAGCGCACGCCGAGCAGCGCGGACGCCAGGGCGACGCCCTGCGCGTGGTTGCCGGCGCTCGCCGCGACGACCCCGGCGGCGCGTTCCTCGGGCAGCAGACCCGCGATCCGGACGTAGGCGCCGCGCAGCTTGAACGAACCGGTCCGCTGGAGGTTCTCGCACTTGAGATGCACCGGCGCGCCGACCATCTGGGACAGGTGCCTGCTGCCCTCCATCGCGGTCACCCGCGCCACGCCCGAGAGCATCTTCTGTGCGCCGCGCACGTCGTCGAGGGTGACGGGCCGCAAGGAGTCGGCCGTGCTGTAGCTCATGACTCCAGCATCGCAGTTCACGGGTGGGAACGGCTGTTGTGACCAACCTCCGAGACCCGCTTCGCGCAGCCCCGGTACGGCCCGCGCCCCGGCCGCGTACCCTGTCCCCCAATCAGCCAGCCCTCCACGAAGTGAGCCCCCGGCCATGCCCACAACACCTGAAATGTCGATGGACATGACGACCGTCGGTGACACCGGTCTTCTCGACACCCTCCAGCACGAGGTGGCGGTGTTCGCCCGCCGTGCCGAACAGACGCGGCTCGGCGGGGTCGGGCAGGTGCGCAACTCCATGGACCGCGCCGCGTACCTGCTGCTCAACCGTCTCGACAAGGAAGGCCCGATGGGCGTCAAGGCGCTCGCCGCGAGCATGGGGATCGACTCCTCGACGGTCACCCGGCAGGTGGCTCCGCTCGTCGACACCGGTTTGGTCAAGCGCACGTCGCACCCCGAGGACGGGCGGGCGGTGGTGCTCCAGCTGTCCCCGCGCGGGCAGGCGCGGCTGGAGGAAGTGCGCTCGTCGCGGCGGCAGTTGATGGCCGAGCTGACCGAGGACTGGGAGCCGGAGGAGCGCGAGGCGTTCTGCTCGCTGCTCACCCGCTTCAACAGCGCGCTGTCCGCCCGGATGGCGGTGTCGGGGCTGCCGGGTCCTGAGGCGCAGTCGCCGTCATGAGAGCCGCACGGACATAAGAGACGCATGACGCGCCGTTCGCTCTCCGGGGGCGCCCGTACGACGCGTGCCCGCCACGCGCGCGTGACGGACGGAGGGGCGGGTGCGAGCTCGTGCGGCGGTGGTCGGCCGGGCCCGGGCGGGGGCTCCTGGCCACGGGCAGCCCGCGCCGGCCGGGTCATCCGCCGTCCCGACCCGGTGCGCGGCTCTTGACCGCAGGGCCGGCCCTGGCCTGATATGAGACCGGGTCCCCGTCGTACGCGGCCGTCGCGCCCGTACCCGGCCGGGCCCGCATCCTCAGGGTCGCCGTCGGGCGGGAGGCGCGGTGCGACAAGGGCATGCGTCCCAGTCAACCCGGCGAGCCCGGGAGTTCGAGGCGTTCGTCGCGGGCGCGGCCGGGCGGCTGCTGCACGCCGCGACCCTGCTCACCGCGGAGGCCCCGGACGACAACCCCCGCGCGCGACGCCTGCTGACCCTGTCGCTGGCGCACACGTACGCGTGCTGGGACCGGCTGCGCGGCGAGGATCCGTACGACCGCACGCGACAGCACCTGGCCACCCGCTTCGCGCGCGGCGCGTGGCACCACCACGGCGGTCTCGGCCGCTCCCGGCCGCACCCGGCGAGCCCCCTGGCCCCGCTCACTCCGCAGGAGCGGCTGATCCTCGTGCTCAGGCTCTACGAAGGCGCCGCCGAGGAGCAGACGGCGGCCCTGCTCGGCCTGTCCGCGGAGCGCGTACGGGCCATCTGCCACCGGGCGACGACGACCTTGCTGCACCACTCGCGGGGCCCGGCACAGGCGGCGACGGCCGCGAAGGCGGTGCCGTCATGAGCCCTCCGGGCCGGAAACCTCTCCGCGAGCACGGTCACGGCGAGCGCCCTCCCGGCGAACGGAGGCGGGTATGAGCGGGAACGACCGCGAGGCGGCCGCTCGGCGGCTGCTGGAGCAGGCGTCGTCGCGGTCCGTTCCGCCCGAGATCCACGCGGAGGCGGTGCGCCGGGGCGCCCGGATGCTGCGGCGCAGGATGGTCGCGCGACGCCTGTTGTGGCTGCTGATGTTCGCGGCGGCCGTGGCGTTCGCGGTGTGGGCGCTGACGGCCCGCCCGTGGGTGGAGCCGCCGTCGGACACGACTCCACCCCTCACCAGCTGGTGACCCCGCCGTGGGCCTCTAGCCGAGCGCCTGCTGAAGGTCTTCCAGCAGATCGTCCGCGTTCTCGATGCCGACGGACAGCCGCACCAGGTCGCCGGGCACCTCCAGGAGCGAGCCGGCCGCGGAGGCGTGCGTCATCCGGCCGGGGTGCTCGATCAGCGACTCGACACCGCCCAGGGACTCGCCCAGCGTGAACACCTTGGCGCGGTTGCAGACCTCGACGGCAGCCTCCTCGCCGCCCGCCACGCGGAAGGAGACCATGCCGCCGAACGACTTCATCTGCTTGGCGGCGACCTCGTGGCCGGGGTGCTCCGGCAGGCCCGGGTACAGGACGCTCGTCACGCGCGCGTGCCGGGTGAGCATGTCGGCGACCTTGGCGGCGTTCTCACTGTGCCGGTCCATGCGCACCGCGAGCGTCTTGGTGCCGCGCAGTACCAGCCAGGAGTCGAAGGGCCCGGCGACCGCGCCCATGGCGTTCTGGTGGAAGGCCAGCTCCTCGCCCAGGTCCGGGTCGTCCGTGATCAGCGCGCCGCCGACGACGTCCGAGTGGCCGCCCATGTACTTGGTCAGCGAGTGCACGACGACGTCCGCGCCGAGCGAGAGCGGCTGCTGGAGGTAGGGCGTGGCGAAGGTGTTGTCGACGACGAGGCGGGCGCCCGCGTCCCGGGCGACCTGAGCGACGGCGGCGATGTCCGTGATGCCGAGGAGCGGGTTGGAGGGGGTCTCCACCCACACGGCCTTGGTCTTCGGGGTGATGGCGGCGCGTACGGCGGCCGGGTCGCCGGTGTCGGCGACCGACCACTCCACGCCCCAGCGGGCGACGACCTTGGCGAACAGGCGGAACGTGCCGCCGTAGGCGTCGTTGGGGATGACCACGTGGTCGCCGGGGCTGAGCAGCGTACGCAGCAGGCAGTCCTCGGCCGCCAGCCCGGACGCGAACGCGAGACCGCGGCGGCCGCCCTCCAGGGCGGCGAGGTTCTCCTCCAGCGCGGTCCTGGTCGGGTTGGCGCTGCGGCTGTACTCGTAGCCGCCGCGCAGGCCGCCGACGCCGTCCTGCTTGTAGGTCGACACCTGGTAGATCGGCGGGACGACCGCGCCCGTCAGGGGGTCGGCGGTGTTGCCCGCGTGGATCGCGAGCGTCTCGAAGTGCTGACTGATATGCCTGTCGCTCATGGGCACCGAGGGTAATGCGCCGACGCGTTGAGTGCCGGGCGACGAGGCGGCGGGGCCCCTGAGCCGGGTTTTCCACAGGGTGGCGGGTGCGGCTCGGCCGGGTTTTCCACAGGTTCGGGGACCAGGTTGGCCAATTGTCGGCGCGGTCTGGTTCGCTTGTTGCATGGAGATTCTCTGGGTCCTGATCGCACTGGTCATGCTGGGCTTCGTGCTGCTCCCCTTCCTGCGGCGCAGGCGCGGGACCGCGATCGGGCTGGTCTCGCCCGACCACCCGGACGCCGCGGACCCGGCGAACTACGGCTTCGTCCGCGAGGAGGAGCTGGACATCCGCATGCCCGGCCCCGACCAGGACCTGCTGGACGTCCTGGACGTGGTGCAGCGCACGCAGGACTACCGCGCGGCGCAGCAGCTCCTCGCGGGCACGGAGACGGAGGGCGAGCAGCGCTGGCAGCGTGTGCAGGCCTTCGCGGGCGCGGCCTCGCTGGAACTCTCTCAGCGGCCCGGCGGGGTGGGCGAGGCGCCGGGCGGGCAGTGGCTGCGGGTGTGGCGGGCCGAGGCGCCCAAGGACGCGGGCGGGGCCGCGGTGCACGCCGAGTTCCTGGTCCAGCAGGCGTGGCGTACGGCGACGCCCGGGACGGACGAGTTCCGGATCATCATGGAGGAGGCGAAGGCGGCGTGCGGCGAGGCGGCGCTGCTGGCTCCCGGCGACCCGATCCCGTACATCGTCGAGCTGTCGGTGGCCCGCGGGCTGGGCTACTCGCAGAAGGACTTCGAGCAGGTCTGGCTGAAGATCCTGGACCGGGCCCCGGCCCACATGGGAGCACACCTGGCCGCGCTGCACTACTGGTGCGAGAAGTGGCACGGCTCGCGTGCGCTGGCGTACGAGTTCGCGGAGGCCGCGGCGGCCCGCGCCCCCAAGGGCTCCCTCCTGGCGGCGATGCCCCTCTTCGCGGTGTTCGAGCACCTCCCCGAGGTGACCCTGGTCAGCACCTTCTGGCAGACCGAGGTCGTCACGAAGGCGGTCCACGGCGCGCTGCACGCGGTGCACTCGGCCCGCCCCGACGACCCGATGCTGGCGCACGTGCGGCACATGCTGGTCTTCTTCCTGGTCCGCAGCGAGCGCTGGGCGGAGGCCATGAACCAGCTGGTGCACATCGACGGCCACGTCGGCGCCCTGCCCTGGACCCTGTCCGCCGACCCGGCGGCGGAGTTCGCGGTGTACCGGGCCCTGGCGGTGGCAGGTTACGAGGCGAACGGCGGCAACCCGGCGAGCCTGCCGCACTGAGACGCGGGCCCCGGCCCCGCCCGGAGACAACCGGCTCCGGGACGCCGACTCCGGCCGCCCCGGGAGCGCGGCTCCGGCGCCCGGGTAACGCGGCTCCCACCGCGCGAGGCAGGGGCTCCAGCCGCCGGGGCGAGGGCCCGGCGGCCCAAGTCGCCGACTGCGGCCACCCGAACACCGGCTCCAGCCGTCCGAGGCGCAGGCACCCACCGCCCGCGACACCGAGCCGAGGCGCAGGCACCAACCGCCCGCGACACCGACTCCCGCCGCGAGGCACGCCCCCCGGCCGCCCGAGACACGGCCCCGGCCGCCCCGGCACACAGGCCCCGGTCACCCGAAACAACACCCCAGGCCACCGGAGACACCGGCTCCAGCCGCCCGAGGCGCGGCGCCCCGGCCAACCCGGGGCGTGGCCGGGCCGGAATTCCCTCCGGCCCCCACACGTTGAACGTGGCGTCGCCCCGCGTGGGTGTCGCGCCGATTGGAGACCGCATGTTCCTGCACAGCCGTACCCCCCAGCTGCCGACCCCCGAGCAAGCGCTGCCCGGCCGCTCGGAGCCGGCGTTCACGGTCCCCGACCGCCACACGGTCCTAGGCAACCCGCTGCTCGGCCCCTACCCCGAGGACCTGGAGACCGCCGACTTCGGCCTGGGCTGCTTCTGGGGCGCCGAGCGCAAGTTCTGGCAGCTCCCGGCAGGGGTGTGGACGACCCTGGTCGGCTACCAGGGCGGTTACACGGAGAACCCCACGTACGAGGAGGTCTGCTCGGGCCTGACGGGCCACACTGAGGTCGTCCGGGTGGTCTACGACCCGAAGCTGATCTCGTACGAGCGCCTCCTGAAGACGTTCTGGGAGTCCCACGACCCCACGCAGGGCTTCCGCCAGGGCAACGACACGGGCACGCAGTACCGCTCGGCGATCTACACCCACACCCCCGAGCAGGCGGCCACCGCCAAGTCTTCCCGCGACTCCTACCAGAAGGTCCTCACCTCTTCCGGCTACGGCGACATCACCACGGAGATCGTCCCGGTGGAGGGCCGCCCGTTCTACCCGGCGGAGGGCTACCACCAGCAGTACCTGGACAAGAACCCGGCGGGTTACTGCGGCATCGGCGGTACGGGCGTGTCCTGCCCGATCGGCGTGGCCAAGGCCGACGGGTGAGCGCCCGCACCTGGTGACACGCGCGAGGGAAGTGAACAGCGGCACCACTGGAACCGACGGGGCGCGGTGGCAATAGGGTGCCTCCGTGACTGCGCCCTTGAGTTCCACGAAGACCCGTGACGCGCTCCGGATATCGGCCCGTGTCTCCGCAGAGTTGCTACTGGTGCTCGCGATGCTGACAGTGGCTCTGTGGCTGCTGGGTCGGATGTGGTCGGTTGTCTGGCCGCTCGTCGTCGGATTGCTGCTGACCACGCTGACCTGGCCCGCGGCCCGTTTCCTGCGTCGCCGCGGGTGGCCGCCCGCGCTCGCCGCGTCCGTCGTGACCGTGCTGTTCCTGCTGGTCTCCGCGGGTGTCGTGGCGCTGATCGCCGTGCCCGTGGCGTCCCAGTCCGGTCAGCTGACCGACGGCGTGGTCGAGGGCATCCAGAAGATGCGCGAGTGGGCCGCCGGGCCGCCGCTGAACATCGGTGACGCCCAGATCAACAAGGCCTTCGACACCGCGGTCGCCCGCGCTCAGGAGGGCCTCGGCAGCATGGTCGGCGCTGTCGTCACTGGCGTGAGCACCGTGGTGAACGGCTTGGTCACCGCCGTTCTCGCCCTCTTCCTGATGTTCTTCTTCCTCAAGGACGGCCCGCGGTTCCTGCCGTGGCTCTCCCGTCAGCTGCCCGGCCGGCTCGCCGCCGACGTCCCGACCGTGTTGGAGCGCGGCTGGAACACCCTTGGCGCCTTCGTGCGCTCCCAGGCGGCCGTCGGCCTGCTCGACGCCGTCCTGATCGGTCTGGGCCTGTGGATCCTGGGCGTACCGCTGGTACTCCCGCTGGCGGTGCTGACCTTCGTGTCCGCGTTCGTGCCGATCATCGGCGCCCTGTTCGCAGGTTTTGTCGCGGTCCTCATCGCGCTCGTCTCCAACGGCCTGACAGACGCGCTGATCGTGCTGGCCATCATCGTCGTGGTGCAGCAGCTCGAGGGCAATGTGTTCCAGCCCATGATCCAGAGCCGGGGGCTCGGCCTGCACGCGGCCGCGGTGCTGCTGGCGGTGACGCTGGGCGGCAGCCTGGCCGGCATCGTGGGCAGTCTGCTGGCCGTCCCCGTCGCCGCGCTGATCGCGGTGGTCTGGAACTACGTGCGCGAGCAGCTCACCGATCCGCCACAGGCACCGGACGGCACCGAAGAACCGGACAGCGCCGCTCCCGTACCGTCGTAACGGTCGCGGACGCGCGAACGGCCCCGCCCAGGTCGCGGGGCTCCCTCTCGCTTGCGAGCCTGCAAGCGAAGGGAGTTCCGCCCCATGTTTCCTGTCACCGCGTCGCCCGTCCGCCTGGAGGCGTCCGTCGACGCCCGGTTGTCCCGATGGCTGTGGCTGGTGAAGTGGCTGCTCGCCATCCCGCACTACATCGTGCTGTGCTTCCTTTGGATCGCGTTCGTCCTCGTCAGCGTCGTCGCGTTCTTCGCCATTCTGTTCACCGCCCGGTACCCCCGGGCCCTCTTCGACTTCAACGTCGGCGTGCTGCGGTGGAACTGGCGGGTCACCTACTACGCCCACACCGCGCTCGGCACCGACCGGTACCCGCCGTTCACCCTGTCCGACGTGCCCGACTATCCGGCCCACTTCGACGTCGCCTACCCCGAGCGGCTCTCCCGCGGACTGGTGCTGGTGAAGTGGTGGCTGCTGGCGATCCCGCAGTACATCGTCGTCGCGATGTTCGTGGGCGGTGGCTGGGGGTGGGGCCGGGGCGACGGGGACGGCTGGCGGGGAAGTGGGCTGATGCCGTTCCTCTCGCTGGTCGCGGTGGTCGTCCTGCTGTTCACCGCCCGCTATCCGCGGCACCTCTTCGACTTTCTGCTCGGCCTCGCCCGCTGGTGCGCCCGGGTGACCGCGTACGCCGCCCTGATGACCGACCGGTACCCCCCGTTCCGCCTCGACATGGGCGGACAGGAGCCCCCGGACCAAGGGCCACTGACCAAGAGCCCCTCTGGGCCAAGGGCTCCTGGAGAAGGGCTCCCGGCCAGGGGCCCCTGACAAAGGCCTCAATCCCCAGCGGAAGCGCTTCCTCCCGCTCTACGCTCCTGCGCATGACGGTCGGACGAGCCTTACAGATGATCATGGTCATCGCCCTGGCCCTCGCGGGGGCGGTCCAGGGCGGGGTGAGCTCCGCGCAGGCCGAGGACGGCGGGCGGCAGCTCCTGTTCTACAACCACGCCTACGGCGTGCTCGACCGGGAGACCGCCGACGCCATCGAGCACTCCGCCTTTCTGAGGGACTTCGCCAACTTCCAGGTCCGCACCACGACCGGTGCCGGCGGGCAGACCTGGACCGGTCGCTATCTGATGGGCCGCGAGACCTACCTCGAGTTGTTCGGTATCGGCGACCTCCCGGACAAGGACGGCACCCTCGGCGCCACCGGCATGGGCGTCTCGACCGAGCGGGACGGCGATCTGGCGAGGGTGATCACGCGGCTGCGCGAGCTGGGGATCAGCGACCCTGTCGAGTTCCAGCAGACCCGTGACTTCGGCGACGGCGTCCCGGTGCCCTGGTTCGACGCCGTCTTCACCACCGACCAGTACGACCTCTTCGGCACCTGGGGCATGGAGTACCGGCCGGAGTACTTCGCCGACCCGCGCGGCAACACCGAGCCCGCCGCACACCCCGGTGACGTGGGCCGGGAGCGCTACCTGTCCGACGGTTACCGCGACCGCCTGATGCGGGACGTGACCGGCATCCGGCTGGCGGTGACCGCCCGGGACCTCGCCAGCACGGTGCCGCTGCTGAAGGCCGGCGGGTTCACCGTACGGTCCCTGCCCGGCGGGGGCGCCGTCGCGAAGGGCGGCGGCACCACGCTGCGGTTCGACGCCGTGCCGCTCGACCAGGTGGGTCTGCGGCAGGTCGAGATGTCGCTGAACAGGCCGGTGTCGTACCGGCACGAGGAGCGGATCGGTCACTCGGCCCTCGTCGTCGGCCCCGGATCCCGTGCCGTGTGGACCTTCAAAGACCAGGACCGGCCGAGTCGCTCCAGGTGACGCCCGGTGCCTTCTCGACCATGGTCAGTGTCAGGTCGTGGAGCTGGGCCGTAGCCCTGGCCCGAGACACGGCTCAGCCGCCGCTGCCGTACGGCCGCGTGATGATCTCCAGTCGGTGACCGTCGGGGTCGTCGAAGTACGCGCCGCGGCCGCCGTCGTTGTGGTTGATCTCGCCGGGGCGGCTGTGGAACGGATCCGCCCAGTACGTCAGACCGGCCTCCTGGATCCGGGCGAAGATCTGGTCGAACTCGTCCTCCGAGACGAGGAAGGCGTAGTGCTGCGGCGTGATGGCGCCGGGGCTGTCCATGTAGTCGAGCGTCACGCCGTTGGAGATCTCGACCGGGAGGAACGGGCCGTAGGGCGGGCTCACGTCCAGCCCCAGAATGTCGGCGAGGAACCGGGCCGAGACGCGCTTGTCGTGCGCGACGACGATGGTGTGGTTCAGCTGCACGGTCATGGCGGGCCTC
>NZ_DF968191.1:0-11894 GCF_001270025.1 Streptomyces azureus
GGGGGAGGAGTGCACGGCGACGTGCACACCGGGGAAGTCCCGCTCCAGGGACTCCAGTTCGGCGTCGTCCAGGTCCACCACGGCCATCGCGCCGCCGCTCAGCCCGTTCAGCAGCCGGGCCCGTACTGCGATGACGCGTGCCCCGTCCGCCACGTCCAGCGCGCCCGCGCACACCGCCGCCGCGACCTCGCCCATGGAGTGGCCGATCACGGCGGCGGGCTCGACCCCGTACGAACGCCACAGCTCGGCGAGGGCCAGCTGAAGGCCGAACAGCACGGGCTGGGCGACGTCCAGTCGGTCGAGACCGGCCCCGGAGGACAGGTGGTCGTACAGGGACAGGCCGCACTCCGGGGCGAGCTGCGGGTCGAGTTTCTCCACGGCGGCGGCGAACGCGGGTTCCTCGGCCAGCAGCCTGCGCCCCATGCCCGGCCACTGGCTGCCGTACCCGGAGAAGACCCACACCGGGCCGCGCCCCACCCGGTCACGGTCACCGGTCACCACCCGCGCGTCCGGATGCCCCGCCGCCAACGCGCCCAGGACATCGGAGAGTTCGGCGCGGTCCCGGGCGACCACGGCGGCGCGTACGGGACCGCGGCCGGTGCGCCCGGCCAGGGTCCGGGCCACGTCGGCGGGGTGCGCGGTGCTCTCGCGCACCCAGTCGGCGAGCCTGCCCGCCGTGTCGCGGACGCGCCCGGCGTCGAGGTCGGACAGCAGATGCAGGCGGGCGGCGGGTTCCTCGGCCGGCCGTACGGGGACCAGGCCGGGTGGTCCCTCCTCCAGCACCACATGCGCGTTGGTGCCTCCGAAGCCGAACCCGGAGACGCCCGCGAGGGCGGTGCCGCCGTAGCGCGGCCAGGGCTCCGGCTCGGTCACCACCCTCAGTCGCTCATCGGCGAGGGACGTGCCCTCCGCGCAGTGCAGGGACGGCGGAATGCTGTCGTGGTGCAGGGACAGGACGGTCTTCACCAGGCCCGCGATGCCCGCGGCGGACTCCAGGTGCCCCAGGTTGCCCTTCACGGAACCCAGCAGCAGCGGCTGGTCCGGGTCCCGGCCCGCGCCGAGCACCGCGCCCAGCGCGCCCGCCTCGATCGGGTCGCCCAGCGGGGTGCCGGTGCCGTGCGCCTCCACGTAGTCGACCTGCGCCGCGGCGAGCCCCGCCCGCGCGTACGCGCTCTCCAGCAGCGCCTGCTGAGCGGCCGGGTTGGGCGCCATCAGGCCGTTCGAGCGGCCGTCGGAGTTGACGGCGGTGGCCCGGATGACGGCCAGCACGCGGTCGCCGTCCCGCTCGGCGTCGGACAGCCGCTTCAGGATCACGGCCGCGCACCCCTCGCCGCGCCCGATGCCGTCGGCCGCCGCCGAGAAGGGCTTGCAGCGCCCGTCCGGTGCGAGCGCGCCCGCTCTGCGGAAGGCGACGGTGACGGCCGGCGACAGCAGCAGGTTGACGCCGGCGGCGATCGCCGTGTCGCTCTCGCCCGAGCGCAGGCTGACGCAGGCGTGGTGCACGGCGACCAGCGAGGACGAGCAGGCCGTGTCGACGGCCAGGCTCGGCCCCCGGGTGTCCAGGACGTAGGCGAGCCGTCCGGCGGTCACGCTCAGGGCGCCCCCGGCCGGCGCCCAGGGATCGACCGCGGCCGGGTCG
Source organism: Streptomyces azureus (assembly GCF_001270025.1). NCBI lineage: Bacteria > Bacillati > Actinomycetota > Actinomycetes > Kitasatosporales > Streptomycetaceae > Streptomyces > Streptomyces azureus. The sequence goes on from NZ_DF968191.1 coordinate 1,640, forward strand.
GCGCCCGTGAGCTGCCCGTACTCGGGGGCCGATACCCCGACGAACACCCCGGTGGCGGTGCCCGCCAGGGACCCGGCCGGGACGGCGGCGTGGTCGAGCGCCTCGTGGACGACCTCCAGCAGGATCCGCTGCTGGGGGTCCATCACCGCCGCCTCGCGCGGGGTGATGCGGAAGAAGTCCGCGTCGAACCCGGCGATGTCGTCGAGATAGCCGCCGTACGGATGCGCGTCGGGGGGCGGGAAGTCGGTGAAGTCGCGCCAGCGGTCCTCCGGGACGCGCCGGATCGCGTCGACGCCCTCGCTCAGCAGCCGCCAGTAGCCGTCCGGGCCGTGCACCCCGCCGGGCAGACGGCAGCCGACCCCGACGACGGCGACCGGCTCGGCCGTCCCGCCCGGCAGTCCGGCTCGCGGCACCGGCGCCGTCTCGGCTGCCCTCGAGCTTCCCGAGGCGTCCGTGCCGCACAGCCGCGCCACCAGGGCCTGACCGGTGGGCGTCTCCCACAGCAGCGTCGTCGGCAGCTCGCGGCCCGTGGCCCGGGACAGCTCACCGGCCAGGGCGACCGCGTCCCGCGAGGACATGCCGAGGTCGGCGAGCGGCCGGTCCATCGGGACGTCCTCGGGAGAGGTGCCGCACCAGACGGCCACCCGTTCGGCGATCAGCCGGCGCAGCGCGCCCTCGTCGAGGGACCTCATCCCGCACCACCGGTCGTCGCCGCACCGGCCTGCCCGCCGTACGCGCCCTCCAGATACCGGGCCCGGGTCAGGGCTCGCGACACCTTCCCGCTGGAGGTACGCGGCACCGTGCCCGGCGGCACCAGGACGACGTCGGCGAGCCGCAGCCCGTGCCGGGCGGAGACGGCACCGCGCACGGCCCGTACCACGGCCGGCACGTCGAGCTCGGCGAGGCGCGCGGTCCGCGCGTGCTCCGCCACGATCACCACCCGCTCACCTCCGCCGCCCGGCACGGCGAACGCCGCGAGCCGGTCGCGGCGCACCACCGGGTCCGTGTCCTGGGCCGTCGCCTCGACGTCCTGCGGATAGTGGTTGCGGCCGTCGACGATGATCAGGTCCTTCAACCGCCCCGTGACAACCAGCTGCCCCTCCAGCACCGTCCCCAGATCACCCGTCCGCAGCCAGCCGCCCGGACCGGCCGAGGCGTCCGCGAACTCGGCGCCGAAGACGCCCTCCGCTCCCCGGTTCCAGTAGCCCCGGCCGACATTCGGCCCCTGCACCCAGATCTCGCCGACCTCGCCCTCCGACAACAGGACCCGGGTCACCGGGTCGGCGATCCGGACCCGCTGGCCCGCCGGGGTACCACAGCCCGCCAGCAGCACCGCGCGGGGATCGTCCGGCCGCGCCGGCAGGGCCTTCCCGGCGGCCAGGGCGTCACGGTCGAGCGCGAACCGGCTGAGCGGCTCACCCGGCCGGGCCGCGCAGACGAACACGGTGGCCTCGGCCAGCCCGTACGACGGGCAGTGCGTCCGCGGTGCCAGGCCCTGGGCGGCGAACGCGGCGTGGAAACGGTCGGCCGTGCCCGGGCGGACCGGCTCGCTGCCGTTGATCAGCGCGGTCACCCGGTCCAGCCGCAGGCCCGCCTTCTGGTCCTCGGAGACGCTCGCGGCGCAGTAGTCGTAGGCGAAGTTGGGCGCGGCGCTCACGGCGTTCGGGTGCGCGGCGAGCAGCCGCAGCCAGCGCACCGGCTCGTGCAGGAAGGCGGCCGGGTCCATCAGTACCGACAGCCCGCCCCGCACCACCGGGGCCGCGACGCTGAGCACCAGCCCCATGTCGTGGTACAGCGGCAGCCAGCCCACGCAGGTCACCGGGCGGACGTCGGCACCGTAGGCGCTGAGCGCCTGGCCGGCGTTGGCGACGACGTTGCCGTGGCTGATCTCCACACCCGCCGGGGCGCGGGTCGAACCGGAGGTGTACTGGAGGTAGGCGGTCGCCCCGGCGTACGGCGGGACGGGCCGCCAGTCGCGGCCGGCGTCGTCGGGCACCTGGTCCGCCACCACGATCCGCGGTCCGTCGGGGCCGAGGAAGTCACGCACCTCGTCCCGGCAGCGGCTCGTGGTCACGACGGCCGAGGGACGCGCGTCGGCCAGCACACCGGCGAGCCGGTCCGCGTGCCCGGGCAGGCCCGGCGGATACAGCGGCACGGCGACCAGCCCGGCGGCCAGGGCCGCGAGGAAGGCGGTGACGTACTCCGTGCCCTGCGGACACAGCAGCGCGACCCGGTCCCCCGGGGCGGCCTGGTCGGCGAGGCGCGCGGCCAGCGCCCGCACCCGTACGTCCAGGCGGCGCCAGGTCAGGGTGCGGTGGACGCCGCGCGAGTGCGGTGCCGGGTGCTCGACGAAGGTGAACGCCCTGCGGTCCGGGGTGTTTTCGGCCCAGTGCCGGACGTACTCCGGCAGCGTGGGGCACACGGGCGCGAGCGGGGGGCGGCGGCTGTCCATCAGGCGGGGCTCCTCACGGCGCGGATCGGCGTACGGCGGGGATCGCGTACGGCGCGCATCGGCTTACGGCGCGGATCGGCTTACGGGTAGCGAACGGGGAGGTCACAGCGGGATGTTGCCGTGCCGGCGTTCCGGCATCGGCGCGCGTTTGCCGCGCAGGGCGCGCAGCGCGCGGCAGACCTGCTCCCGGGTCTCGTGCGGTGCGATGACGGCGTCGACGTAGCCGCGCTCGGCGGCGAGATAGGGTGTGCCGTGGGTGCGCTCGTAGGTGCTGAGCAGGCGGGCGCGCAGCGCCTCGGGGTCGTCGGCCGCGGCGAGTTCCCGCCGGTGCAGAACGCCCACGGCCCCCTCGGCGCCCATGACGGCGATACGGGCGGTGGGCCAGGCGAGGTTCACGTCGGCGCCCAGGTGCTTGGAGCCCATCACCGCGTATCCGCCGCCGTACGCCTTGCGCACCACGACCGTGACCTTGGGAACGGTCGCCTCGGCGTAGGCGTACAGCAGCTTCGCTCCGCGCCGGATGATGCCGGCCTGCTCCTGCCGTACCCCGGACAGATAACCGGGCACGTCGGTGAAGGTCAGCAGCGGGATGCCGAACGCGTCGCAGAACCGCACGAACCGCGCCGCCTTCTCCGAGGCGTCGATGTCGAGCACCCCGGCGGCGTGCAGCGGCTGGTTGGCGACGACTCCCACCGAGCGGCCCTCGATCCGGGCCAGGGCGCAGATGATGTTCGGCGCGAACAGCTCCTGCACCTGGAGCAGTTCACCGTCGTCGACGACCGCGTGCAGGATCGCCCGCATGTCGTACGCCTCGCCCAGCCGGTCCGGGACGACCTCGTCGAGCGCATCCCCCGGCGGGGCGTGCCCGGGGGCGTACTCCGGGGGCCGTTCCAGGTTGTTGGCCGGGAGGTACGACAGCAGGTCGCGCACGGTGTCGAGGGCGTCCTCCTCGTCGGCGGCCAGGAAGTGGGCGTTGCCGTTGACGGTGTTGCTGGTGCGGGCGCCACCCAGCTCCTCGGCCGTGGTGCGTTCGCCGGTGACCGTCTCGATGACGTCGGGGCCGGTGACGAACATGTGCGAGGCGCCGTCCACCATCACCGTGAAGTCGGTGATCGCCGGAGAGTACGCGGCACCGCCCGCGCACGGCCCCAGGACGACCGAGATCTGCGGGATCACCCCGGACGCCTTGACGTTGCGGCGCACCAGCTCGGCGTAGAGGGCGAGGGCGGCGACACCCTCCTGGATGCGGGCTCCGCCGGAGTCGTTCAGGCCTATCACCGGGCAGCCGGTCTTCAGGGCCAGGTCCATCAGCGCGACGGTCTTCTCACCGAAGGCCTCGCCCATGCTGCCGCCGAACACCGTGGAGTCCTGGGCGAACACGCACACCGGGCGGCCGTCGACCGTGCCGTACCCGGTGACCACGCCGTCACCGTAGGGGCGGCGGGCGTCCTGGCCGGCGGGCCGGGCCCGGACGAACAGGCCGGTCTCTGTGAAGGAGTCCTTGTCCACGAGCCGTTCTATCCGCTCCCGGGCCGAGAACTCCCCGCGCCTGCGCGGCCCGCCCGGGGACACCGCCTGGTCACGACGGCGTTCCAGGGCGGCTACGCGTTCCGCGGTGCTCCCGGGTGCGGGCGTCGCCGTTTCCCCCGGACCGGATGCTGTCACCTCTGTGCTCACAACCACCTCCGAAGCGGTCCTCGAATATGGCAGCGAGGTGGGGGAGCGCCGTACTGATCGCCGTTCTGTGTGGGGGAATTGAGTCCTCCGGAGCGGGGTTTCATCCCCGCGTGACAAGGGACCGCCGACCCGGCGGCCGAGGGGCGGGCCGCGATTCAGCTGCCCGAGTGCTGAATGCGTTCTCCTTCTTCTATTGGACCTTGGGCCGCCCGGCGTCCACGCTGGAGTGCACCATCGCCCGACAGCCTCAGCGACAGCCGGAAGAGGTCACGAGCACATGCACAGCCGCCGCATCGGTGATGTCGACGTCAGCGCGATCGGCCTGGGCGCGATGCCCATGTCCATCGAGGGACGACCCGACGAGGACCGCTCCCTCGCCACCATCCACGCCGCGCTCGACGCCGGGGTGACCCTGATCGACACCGCGGACGCCTACCACCGCGGCGCCGACGAGGTCGGTCACAACGAGACCCTGATAGCCAAGGCCCTCGCCTCCCACGACCGCGGCGGCGACGTCCTGGTCGCCACCAAGGGAGGCCATCTGCGCCCCGGCGACGGCAGCTGGACGCTCGACGGCAGCCCCCGCCACCTCAAGGAGGCCTGCGAGGCGTCCCTGCGCCGGCTCGGCGTCGAGGCCATCGGGCTCTACCAGTTCCACCGCCCCGACCCGCGCGTCCCCTACGCCGAATCCGTCGGTGCGATCCGGGATCTGCTGGACGAGGGCAAGATCCGCATGGCCGGCATCTCGAACGCGAACCCCGAGCAGATCCGCCTGGCCAACGAGATCCTCGGCGGCCGCCTGGTCTCCGTGCAGAACCAGTTCTCCCCGGCCTTCCGCTCCAGCGAGCCGGAGCTGGACCTGTGCGACGACCTCGGCATCGCGTTCCTGCCCTGGAGCCCCCTCGGCGGGATCTCGAAGGCCGGCGAACTCGGCTCGGGCCACGCCCCCTTCGCCCGCATCGCCCAGGCACATGGCGTGAGCCCGCAGCGCGTGTGCCTGGCGTGGATGCTCGCCAAGTCGCCCGTGGTCGTCCCGATCCCGGGCGCCAGCCGCCCGGAGACCATCCGCGACTCGCTCGCCGCCAGCGACCTCACCCTGACGCCGGAGGAACTGGCGGAGCTGGACGCCGCCTGAGCAGACCACGAGACCCGGGGCCGGCCATGCGCCGCCCCGGGTCTCGTGCTGTGCACACGCGGTCAGCTCGCCTGACGGTCAGTCAGAAGCGATCAGATTTCGTCAAATCCGCCCCTGGTGAGAAAAACGTGTGAATGTTTCCGCGTGGTTCGGGCATACGCAGCGAAAACAGAGAGAGGGGCGCTACGTGCTCGTACCGGACCGGAAGGTCGTCAGGGAGTTGCTGACGCGATACGCGTCGCTGAGGATCGCTCAGGCGGAGAGGCGCGTGCCGACGGCGGCACGCGAGCTTGAGGACGTCAGCTACACGCTGTGCGTGATGATGGGAACGTCCGACATCACCGACGCCATCGCCAAGGCCGACGCCCTGCTGCTCACCAAGGAGCGGTCCGAGGAAGCGGACGCGGACGGGGAGAACGGTCTGACGCTGGTCGGCTGACATCTCGTAGGGCCCGGTCATGAACCGGGTGTCGCCCCGGCGGCCTGTGAACGGGCCGCCGGGGCGTTCGCCTTCCCGTGGAACGCCGTGCGATACGCGTACGGCGTCGTGCCCACCACCTTGCGGAACCGCTCCCGGAACGCCGTCGGCGAGCCGAACCCCGCCTGCCGCGCGATCCGTTCCACGGAGTGGTCGGTGTTCTCCAGCAGGTACTGGGCGCGCCGCACCCGCGCCCGCAGCAGCCACTGCAACGGTGTGGTGCCGGTCTGCTCGCGGAAGCGGCGGCTGAAGGTCCGTTCGCTCATCCCCGCACGCTCCGCCAGCGTACCCAGCGTCACCTCGTGTGCGAGGTTGTCCTCGATCCACTCCAGCAGCGGCTCCAGCGCCGACCCCCGGGGCACCGGCGGGTGCTCGTGCACGATGAACTGGGCCTGCCCGCCCTCCCGCTCCAGCGGCATGACCGACATCCGGGCGATGTTCGCCGCGACCGCCGACCCCAGATCCCGCCGGATCATGTGCAGGCACAGGTCCAGCGCGGCGGCCGCACCGGCCGAGGTGAGGATCTGCCCGTTGTCGACGTACAGCACGTCCGGTTCCACCTCGACCTGCGGGAACCGGCGGGCCAGGTCACCCGCGGCCACCCAGTGCGTGGTGGCGCGCAGCCCGTCCAGCAGCCCGGCCTCCGCCAGCACGAAGGCCCCTACGCACACGGACGCGATCCGCGTACCGGCCGCGGCGGCCTGCCGCAGGGCCGCCAGCACCGGCTCGGACGGCGGCGCGGCCTCGGGGGAGCAGCCCGGCACGATGATCGTGTCGGCCTCCGCCAGGGCCTCCAGCCCCCGGTCGACGCGCAGGGTGAAACCGCCGTCCGCGCGCACTTCCGGCGTCTCGGCACACAACCGGACCCGGTAGGCCGGCCGCCCGTCCGGCATATGGGTCCAGGCGAACGTCTGCTGGGGTGCCGCCATGTCGAACGGCACCACTCGGTCGAGAACCAGGATCGCCACGGAGTGCATGACCGCCACCCTAGGCGCATTCCCGCCAGGCGCACGAACCGCCGATGTACCGGCCCGGGGCACAACGGAGCAGGTCACAGGAGTTGGCGGGAATCCGTTGGAAGCTGTCGTTTCAGCCCATGGGCGATCACGTCCGGGCTCCCTAACGTGGGCCCGGCACCGTCGACCGCATCATGGAAAGAGCCCCGGTGACCAAGATCCTGCTGTCCCTGCACGTGCTGGCCGCCATCGTCGCCATCGGTCCCGTGACCGTCGCGGCCAGCATGTTCCCGCCCGCGGCGCGCCGCGCCGTTCCCGCGGGCGGCGTCGCCCCCGACCCGTCGGCGGTGAGTACGGTCGCGCTGCTGCACCGCATCTGCCGCGTCTACGCCGGTATCGGGCTGACCGTCCCGCTCTTCGGGTTCGCCACCGGCGCCGCGATGGGTGTCCTGGGCAGCGGATGGCTCGTCACGTCCATCGCGCTGACCGCCGCTGCCGCCGGCATCCTGGTCGCCTTCGTCCTGCCCCGACAGGAGGAAGTCCTCGGCCAACTGAACGGCGAACAGGCCGTCGAACACCGCAAAACCGTTCAACTCGCCATGTTCACCGGCATCTTCAACCTCCTGTGGGCGACGGTCACCGTCCTGATGATCGTCCGGCCGGGCTCCACGACAGGAGCCTGAGCCCCGGCCGTCCGCATGTCACGGATGTCCGGTCTGCGTCAAGTCCACCCGGGGAATTCACACTCCGGGGCACCGGTCCGCCTACACTCGGCTCTCTCGCCCCCGCTACGGGGCCGACGAGCAGAAAGGCGCGTTGACGGGTGTTCCAGGATTCCCCCATCTACGACCGACTCATCGCGGAGTGCGGCGATGTGCCCGCACAGGTACGCCGCGAGGCCGAACGCGTGAGCAGGGAACTGGAGCTGGTCATGCGGCCCGCGCAGTCCCCCGGCTACGACCGCCCGCACTCCCCGGGCACGGGGTGGCAGCGTACGGCCATGCTGCCCGGGCCGCGGCCACAGTGAACCAGGACCGGTGGACGGCCGGTCCCGGTACTCAACAGGCCGTCGTGTTGGCGCCGTTGAGGTGCGACGGCGCCTCGGGAACGGGGCGCGCCAGCCACTCGGCGATGGTGCGGGCGATCGGCTGGCCCGTCTCCACCTCGACGAACCCGAACTGCCCCGACTGATTGCACTCCAGGAACCACCAGGTCCCGTCGGCGTCCTCCACGAAGTCGAAGGCCCCGTACGCCAGTTCGGCATCCCGGAGATAAGCCCGGACGCCCGGCGCGATGCACGACGGCACGTCGGTGGGCCGCCATGGTGCGCCGGGCGCGGCGAACCGCACGTCGACCTCGTCGGGATCCGCGTCCGCGGCGGCCGCCTTGCGGGCCGCCAGCATCCGATCGCCCACCACGGTGAGACGGATGTCGGCCCGCTTGGAGATCCGACGCTGAAGCAGCGTCGGCCCGAACGCGACCGCGGAGAAGTCCGTGTCCGGTGGGACCCGGCTGGTCGGCACGGCCCGGGGCGGGTCCTGCGGATGCGCGCCCGACACCGGCTTGACCACCAGGTCCGGGTAGCGCTCCGAGAACTCGCGGGCGGCGAGCGGGAAGGTCGTGATCAGCGTCGCCGGCACGGGCAGGCCGCACCGCTGGGCGAGACGCAGCTGCCAGGGCTTGTGCCGGGCCCGGCGGGCCGCGTCGGGGTGGTTCATCCAGCGCGCGTCCGAGCCCCGCAGCATGCCGTAGAGCGCCTGGGCGGCCTCCTCGGTCAGCCACGCGGACGGCTGGGCCGCCCGCCCGGCCGGGGTGCCCGGCCTGCGTACCCACACCGACCGCAGCCCCCCGATGCTCACCAGTCGTCCCCCGGCGGACAGATGACCACGGAAACGGCCGTGGACGTACTCCCCGGACAGCGCGACACCGCCGGTCAGATCGGCGGGGTCGACGCGGACCACAGGAACCCCCGTCGCGTGCAGGTGCACGACCACCATGTCCGCGGTCACATCCTCCTCGCAGGTGAGGATCAGTACCGTCATCGTCGGCGGCCCGCGGTCAGTCGTCGAAGTGCGTCTTGGAGCCGGCGGTGGACGTCGTGGTGCCGACCTCTCTCAACAGGGCGAAGTCGGAGGCGGCCACCCGGCCGTCGTGGAGCACGTTCAGCTGCTGTCCGGCGTCGTACACGTACGGAATGGCAGCTTCCAACTCCACTGCCGGGCGCGCGTAGTTGAGCGCGAACGGTTGCATCGTCTCTCCCTCGTCGGTACTGCGCCGATCAAGCCGGATCCAGGGGCACGGCCACCCGGTCCGCCGACTCGTTTCGGCTCCCAGAGACTTATACGAATCGAACGGGTGGTTGGTTTCCTTACTTTCCGTAGTCATCGGGCCGGTTGGCGGTCCGGTCGGCGTGTCGTACTGCGTTCCCGCTCGCCGAGGGAGCCGCGGACGGTGCGCAGAGCGAGCATCAGGACGCCGATGTCGTCCAGGTACACCGGGTCGGGCAGCACGTCGGCAGGCAGCACGAAATAGAGAACCGCGCCCCAGAAGACCCAGCGCGGGCCCGTGGGCAGTCCCGCGCGCCGCAGTTCGCGCCGGGCTCTGACCAGCCGCACGAGGATGCCGACGGCGAAGGCGAGGACCACGGCCGCGAGAACCGCGGCCAGGGTGATCACCGTTGTGGTCGTATCCACGGGCTGCCCTCCTCCTGGCGTACCGCGACACGGGGTGTCCCTTCCTGGATTCCCGTTTCCGGCGGCTGTATTGCGGCCGGGGCCCGACATGTCGGCGCGTCGGCGGATTTTCCCGTGCGGGCGGTCATCCCGGTGGCTCACCCGAGTGGCACGGCGTGACGGGGCGCCTGGTAATGGTCAGCGTAACGTCGTTCGTCACACGACGGGGGCGCAGGAGCGGCCGCACCCTTCCCCGTGGAGGCGAGTATGACCACCTGCTCTTCGCCGCCCCGCTCGAACGAACCTGCCATACCCGACGAGCCGAACGGGTCCGCCCAGCCGTCCGCCGAGACAACCGTTGCCACCGGCACGTACCAGGTGGAGCAGACGGGCACGCAGCCCGCCGCCGGTTCGCACGAGACGTACGGTTCTTCCGACCGGCCGGGTACGCAGATGCCCCACGTCCGCGAGGAGGCCCTCCGGGCAGCCGCCACCGGCCGGTCCGCGGGGAGCTGATCGAGCTGATCGACCGCCTGGGCCTTGAACGTCTGGACCGCACGACCGCCCGCCGGCCGGGGCTTCGCGTCCGGACGACGAGACCGGGGAAGCCGAGAAGTCCGGCCGGCCGGGCAAGCGCCGTGCGGCACGCCCGGCTTCCGCCCGTGAGGCCCACCGGACGCTCGACGACCCGCCTGCGGACCGCCTCCGTGCGACGGACCGGCTCGCCGGGTCCGTGTCGTGGTCGGGCCGGCTCGCGGCCCTGGCGGTGGCCCCGTGCGCGGTGGCCCACTTACCCGCTGCAACGCGGCGGAGCGTCCCTGCTCCTGCACGCGTTCGCCCTCGGCCTGTCGATGCTGTGCACGGTCCTGGCTGCTGGCCCTGCTG
>NZ_DF968192.1:0-2661 GCF_001270025.1 Streptomyces azureus
CCTCGCTCCAGGCGAGGGCCGCACGGACGCCCTTGACCTTGTTCGCGGCGATCTGCTCACCGTTGCCGGAGCCGCCGATGACGATGCCGAGCGCCTCGGGGTCCGCGGCCGTCCGCTCCGCGGCGCGGAGGCAGAAGGGCGGGTAGTCGTCCTGGGCGTCGTAGATGTGCGGGCCGCAGTCGACGGGGTCGTGACCCGCCGCCTTCAGCCACTCGACGAGGTGGTTCTTGAGTTCGTAGCCCGCATGGTCCGAGCCGAGGTACACGCGCATGGGACGAGTGTGACACGGGCGTTTCGGGGCAGGCGCGCCGGGTGGCGCTCACGAAAACGCGAGGCGAATGTGAGCCGCGTTATAGAAGCTCAGGAAAACCTCAAGTAACAATCTGGATTCAAAGGTTCTCCCCATCGTTCGCCTCCGATTCACTGGACGCGCTCGTACACCGCTCGTACACCGGTCGTATGAGCCCCTGTACACCGCCTTGCCGCGACACACTCCCGTTCGCACGGCTCAGGCGGTGCGTACGGAAAACAGCTCCCCGGCGCAAAGGAAAACCGTTCCATGACCTCGCAGCCGACTCTCAAGACGACAGGAAACGAACCCGGCGGCCCCGGAGAACCCGGTGGCGAACCCGGGCTCCAGGCAGGGCTCAAGAACCGGCATCTATCGATGATCGCCATCGGCGGTGTCATCGGGGCGGGCCTGTTCGTCGGGTCCAGCTCGGGTATCGCCACCGCGGGGCCCGGCATCCTGCTGTCGTACGCCCTCGTCGGCACGCTCGTCGTGCTGGTGATGCGGATGCTCGGTGAGATGTCGGCCGCCAACCCGACCTCGGGTTCCTTCTCCGCGCACGCCGACCGGGCGCTCGGGCCCTGGGCCGGTTTCTCCATCGGCTGGCTGTACTGGTTCTTCTGGGTGGTCGTGCTGGCGGTCGAGGCGACCGCCGGTGCCGTGATCCTGGAGGGATGGATCCCGGCCGTGCCGCAGTGGGCCTGGGCCCTGATCGTGATGGTGGTGCTCACCGCCACCAACCTCGTCTCCGTCGGGTCGTACGGCGAGTTCGAGTTCTGGTTCGCCGGGATCAAGGTGGTCGCGATCGCCGCGTTCATCGTCATCGGCGGGCTCGCCGTGTTCGGGGTGCTGCCCGGTGTCGACAGCGAACAGGCCGGGCTGAGCAACCTCACCGAGCACGGGGGATTCCTGCCCCATGGTGCCGGGGCGATCCTCACCGGTGTGCTGCTCGTCGTCTTCTCCTTCATGGGGAGCGAGATCGCCACCCTGGCGGCCGGTGAGTCCGAGAACCCGCAGCAGGCCGTCACCAAGGCCACCAACAGCATCATCTGGCGAGTCGCCGTCTTCTACCTCGGCTCGATTTTCGTCGTGGTGTCCCTGCTGCCGTGGGACAGCAAGTCCATCACCGACGACGGCTCCTACGTCGCCGCGCTCGACTCCCTCGGCATTCCGCACGCCGGTCAGATCATGAACTTCATCGTGCTGACCTCGGTGCTGTCCTGCCTCAACTCCGGCCTCTACACCGCCTCCCGCATGGCCTTCTCGCTCGGCCGGCGCGGCGACGCCCCGAAGTCCTTCGCCCGCACGACCGCCAACGGCGTGCCGCGGACGGCGATCCTCGCGTCCGTCGCGTTCGGATTCATCGCCGTCTTCTTCAACTACAAGTTCCCGGACTCCGTCTTCCTCTTCCTCGTGAACTCCAGTGGCGCGGTCGCCCTGTTCGTGTGGCTGGTGATCTGCTTCTCCCAGCTGCGGATGCGGAAGATCATCCAGGCCGAGGCGCCGGAGAAGCTCGTCGTGAAGATGTGGCTGTACCCGTACCTGACCTGGGCGACGGCCGCGCTGATCGTGTTCATCCTCGGTTACATGCTCACCGACACCGAGCACGACGGGCGCCAGACCATCATGCTGTCGCTGCTCGTCGCGGCGCTCGTCCTCGTCGTCGCCTTCGTGAAGGAGAAGGTCCGTGGGGGGCAGCGGGCCGCCGCCGCTGACGCCGCCCAGGCGCAGGTCCAGGCCGAGGACGACAGCCGGGACGAGGTCTCGGCCGGCTGACCCCTCCGGCGTTCGCCGTTCGTGGCGGACGGGGGCCTGCGGCGCGTGTTCTTCCCGTACACGCGCCGCAGGCCCTTCTTCGTTGCCGCCTACAGCACCGTGAAGCTGTCCTTGACCTTCTCGTACGTGCGGAGGGCTTCCGGTTCGATGCCGGAGTCGTACCAGGTGTTGATCTGGTACGACTTGCCGTCGACGTTGAAGCCGAGCAGGCGGGCGTGCCAGTGGACGCCCTGCAGAGTGAACGTGTACTCCCAGACCACCGCCGGGTGGCCGCGGAACGTCGTCTCCTCCAGACGGATCTTGCGGTAGTCCTGGCCCTGGTGGGCGTTGCGCTCCGAGGTCTGCCAGGTCTCCAGCAGGTCGCCGCGGGCCAGGGACGACTTGCCGACGAGTTCCTGCGTGCCGTCCGGGGAGGTGTAGTGCACCTCCGCGCCCGTCTTCACATCCCGCCGCCAGCCCTCGGGGGTCGCCCAGGCGAATCCTCCGGCCTCCCGGTGTGCGCCTGGTGGCAGGCTCTGCGGCCTGGATGTGCCTCCGACCGTGGCTGAGGGCGTGGAGTCGGGGGTGGGGGTGGGGGTGGGGTCAGTGGCGGGGGC
>NZ_DF968193.1:0-46245 GCF_001270025.1 Streptomyces azureus
CCGCGCCGCGGGCTGGGCCGGCGGCGTCACGGTGGTCGGCGACGAGCCGCACCCGCCGTACAACCGGCCCCCGCTGTCCAAGGAGGTCCTCGCGGGAGCCGTGCCCTTCACGTCCCTGGCCCTCACACCGAAGGCATCGGTGGCGGACGTGGAGTGGCGGCTGGGCACGAAGGCCGTCGCGGCCCGGCTCGCCGAGCGGACCGTGGAACTCGACGACGGCTCGGTGCTCCCCTATGACGGTCTGGTCGTCGCCACCGGCATGCGGCCCCGGCGTCTGCGCTGCCCCGGGCCGCTCGCCGGCCGCCACACCGTCCGCACGATCGATGACGCCCGGGGCCTGCGGGAGGAGCTGACCCGGCCCGGGGTGCGCGTGGTCGTGGTCGGCGCCGGGTTCATCGGCTGCGAGGTCGCCGCGACGGCCGTCGGGCTCGGTGCGGCCGAGGTGACCGTCGTCGATCCGCTGCCGTTGCCGATGGCCGGGCCGCTCGGAGAGATGCTCGCGCGGGTGCTGCTCGCGCGGCACGAGCAGCGCGGGGTCTCCTTCGTGCTGGGTTCGGGCGTGACCGGGTTCGAAGGGGGCGGCCGGGTCACCGGTGTCGTGCTGAGCGACGGGTCCGTGCTTCCCGCTGATGTGGTGGTGGAGTCCGTGGGCTCGGTCGCCAACACCGAGTGGCTGGACGGCAACGGGCTGGATCTGAGCGACGGCGTCCTCACCGATCAGCACCTGCGGGTCGGAGGCCGGCCGGAGGTCGTCGCGGTCGGGGATGTCGCCCGCTTCCCGAACGCCCGCTACGACGGTGTGCCCCGGCGGGTCGAGCACTGGTCCGTGCCGGCCGACTCGGCCAGGCACGCGGCGAAGGTGCTGGTCGGTGGTGACGCCGGCGTGGCGCCCTTCGCGCCCCTGCCCACCTTCTGGAGCGACCAGCACGACTTCCGGTTGCAGTCCTTCGGTGCGCCCGCCCTGGGGCTCGGTGACGTCCGGGTCCTCGACGGCGACATCTCGGGGGACGTGCTGGTCGGTTATCACCGCGACGGACGGCTGGTCGGTGTCGTGGCGCTCGGCGGGCCTTCCGCCGCCCGTGCCGCTGCCCGGTACCGCGCCGACCTGCTGAAGCAGCCCGCCCTCACCTCGCAAGGAGCCTCCTCGTGACCGGTCTTCGTGGTTACTTCCATCCCAAGACGGCGACGGGTGCGTCGTCGCTGATTCCCTCTCCGCCCTGGCGGTACTCCGGTGACCTGTTGACGGTGGAGTACCGCACGGACCCCTCGCGGGTGCGTGAACTGCTCCCCGAACCGCTGGAGTTGGCCGACGAGGACCCCGGTGCGGTCGCTCTGATCTGGGCCGACTGGCAGTCCTGCTCGGCCTCGGGGGAGGAGCTGCTGGATCCGGTGCGGGCGCAGTACAAGGAGGCGTTCGCGGTGGTGCGCTGCACGTACCGGGGACGGACGTACTCGCGGTGCGTCTACATCTGGGTGGACAAGGACTTCGCGATCGCGCGCGGGCTGCATCAGGGGTATCCGAAGAAGCTCGGCTCCATTCACCAGACGCGGCCGCATCCGTACGGGCCCGCGCCGCGGATCGAGGCGGGGGCGCGGTTCGGGGCGACTCTGGCGGCCGCGGACCGGCGAATCGCGCAGGCCGTGGTGACGCTGCGCGAGCCTGCTGAGAGTGGCGGGTTCGTCAATGCGCACCCCATGGCGCATCACCGGTGGCTGCCGTCGATCGAGGGCAAGGGGCTGGCTCTCGATGAGCTGATCGAGTCCGGGGCGGCGTCCTTCGAGGGCGGTCAACCGTGGGCAGGGGACGCGGAGTTGGAGTTGTTCGAGGCGCCGACGGAGGAGTTGGCCCGGCTGGAGGTGCGGGAGCCGATCGCGGCGTACTACCGGCAGGTCGGGGTGGTCTGGGACGGGGGGCGGCTGCTGGAAGTCGGTACTTCGGAAGCGTCTGCCGAGTAGCGCCGGTAGGCGGGTGCGGGTTCGTCGTGGTTGGTCGCGCCCACGCGGCGGAGCCGCACATCGAACACAGCCCCGCGCCCCTAGGTGAGTGCGATTCTCCTCGTTCGAATGGAACTCTTCTCATGCCTGACAACATCACCGTCGCCGGCGTTGCCGTCGACACCCGGCACTGGATAGGCGGCCTGCGCGTTGCCTCCGCCGGCACCTTCACCGACCACTCGCCGATCGACGGCAGTGAGCTCGGCGAGATCGCCCGGGGCGGCCCGGCCGAAGCCGAGGCCGCCGTCGCCGCCGCCCGGGACGCCTTTCCCGCCTGGGCCGCGACCTCGCACAGCGACCGCGCTCGCATCCTGCACGCCATCGCCGACGGCGTCGAGAAGCGGATCGAAGAGCTGGCGATCGTCGAGACCACCGACAACGGTGCGCTGCTGCGGTCGCATCGCCGGGGCGTCATGCCCCGCGTCGCCCACAACTTCCGGTTCTTCGCCGACTGGCTGCTGAAACTGGAGCATGAGGACTTCGAGACACGGGAACACACCAACCACGTCAGCTGGGACCCGGCCGGTCCCTGCGTGCTGATCACGCCGTGGAACGCGCCTTTGATGCTGGCCACCTGGAAGGTCGCCCCGGCCCTCGCCGCGGGCAACACCGTCGTCCTCAAGCCCGCCGAGTGGTCCCCGCTGACCGCCTCCCTGCTGGCCGACATCGCCGCCGAGGCAGGCCTGCCGGCCGGTGTCCTCAACGTCGTCCAGGGGTACGGCTCCGAGATCGGTGACACCCTCACCTCCCACCCGGACGTGCGCCGCATCAGCTTCACCGGCTCGGTGCCGACCGCGCGGCGCATCGCTGCCTCGGCCGCCGGGAACCTCACGCCCCTGAGCCTGGAGCTCGGCGGCAAGTCACCCCTTCTGGTCTTCGCCGACGCCGATCTCGACCTGGCCGTCGACCTCGCCGTAGAGCAGTACGACAATGCCGGGCAGGTGTGCCTGGCGGGCACCCGGCTGCTCGTCGAGGAGCCGGTCGCCGAGGAGTTCACGCGCCGGTTCGTGGAGAGGGCGTCCGCCCTCACCCAAGGCGATCCCCGCGACGAGGCCACCGACATCGGGCCCACCATCCATCCGCGCCAGCTGGAGAAGATCGACGGGTTCGTGCAGCGGGCCGTCGCGGCCGGGGCGCGGGCGGTCGTCGGGGGGCACCGCAAGGACGGGCAGTACTACGCGCCGACCCTGCTCACCGATGTAGCCCAGGACTCCGAGATCGTGCAGGAGGAGGTCTTCGGGCCGGTCCTGACCCTCCAGACGTTCGCCGGTGAGGACGAGGCCGTCCGGCTCGCCAACGGCACCCGCTTCGGGCTGGCCGCCACCGTCGCCACCGGCGACCGCGACCGCGCCGAGCGGGTCACCGCGCGGCTCGTCGCCGGCACGGTCTGGGTCAACTGCTTCTTCGTCCGCGACCTCCAGGCCCCGTTCGGCGGCTCCCGGCAGTCCGGTGTCGGACGTGAGGGCGGCACCTGGAGCTTCGACTTCTACTGCGACCTGAAGAACACCGTGACCGCCCCGAAGGGATGGAACCAGAGCCATGGGTGAGATCGTCGGGGCCGGGCTGCTCGCCCACGTCCCCACCATCGTGCTGCCCGAGGAGGAGCGGCTGGAGCTGAACGAGGGCAAGGAGATCACCCTCGTCACCGGGCTCCAGGAGCTCCGCAGGGACGTCTTCGAGCGCGACGACTACGACACCGTGGTCGTGCTCGACTCCCACTGGGCGACCACCGTCGAGTTCGTCGTGACCGCGCAGGAGCGCCGTGCGGGGCTGTTCACCTCCGAGGAACTGCCGCGCGGCATGTGCCGGATGCCGTACGACTTCCCGGGGGACCCCGAACTCGCCCGCAGCATCGCCTCGTTCGCCGACAAGCACGGCACCTGGATCACCCCGATCGACGACGCGTACCTGCCGGTCTACTACGCCACCATCAACCTCTGGAAGTTCCTGGGCGAGGGCCTGCCCGACAAGCGGTGGGTCACCATCGGGGTCTGCCAGACCGGCGACATGGAGGACCATCTCAGGCTCGGGCGGGCGCTCGCCGACGGTATCGCCGCCACCCCCGGGCGACGGGTCCTGCTCGTCGCCTCCGGAGCCCTCTCGCACACCTTCTGGCCGCTGCGCGAACTGCGCGACCACGAGGCCGGCGACCCCGTGCACATCCGCACGCCCGAGGCCCGCGAGGCCGACCTGGAACGCATCGCCTGGTTCAAGGAGGGCCGCCACGACAAGGTCCTCGACACCATGGACGACTTCTGGAAGTTCAAGCCCGAGGCGAAGTTCTTCCACTACCTGATGATGGCCGGCGCCCTCGGCGGGCAGGCGTGCACCGCCAGGGCCCGCCAGTACGGCGAGTACGAGAACTCCATCGGCACCGGCCAGGCCCACCTCTGGTTCGACCGGCCGGCCGATGGCTGGACCGCAGACCACACCCCCGCGCAGGAGTCCGCCCATGCCTGAGTACCGCCGTATCCTCCTCGACGGCGCCGCCGTCCAGGTCACCGTCGACGGTGACGAACTCGTCGCCCCTGACGGCCGCCGCGTCAAGACCGGGGACGCGCAACACCTGCCGCCGGTCGTCCCCTCCAAGGTCATTGCCGTCCACCTCAACCACCGCAGCCGGGTGGAGGAGTTCCGGATCGGGTTGCCCGACACTCCCACCTACTTCCACAAGCCGGTCTCCGCCCTCAACGCCCACCGGGGCGCCATCGTCCGCCCCGAGGGCTGCAAGTGGCTCAACTACGAGGGCGAGGTCGCCATCGTCATCGGCAGGACGGCGCGGAACATCTC
The DNA here is from genome assembly GCF_001270025.1 of Streptomyces azureus. NCBI lineage: Bacteria > Bacillati > Actinomycetota > Actinomycetes > Kitasatosporales > Streptomycetaceae > Streptomyces > Streptomyces azureus. The sequence goes on from NZ_DF968193.1 coordinate 4,786, forward strand.
CCCGGCCGGGGCAGGCGACTACATCGCCGGCTACACCGTCGCCAACGACTACGGCCTGCACGACTTCCGCGACACCGACGCCGGCTCCATGCTCCGCGTCAAGGGCTCCGACACCCTCTGCCCGCTCGGCCCCGGGCTGGTCACCGACTGGGACTTCCACGGCAAGCGGCTGCGGACCTACGTCAACGGACAGGTGGTGCAGGACGGTTCGACCGACGAGATGACGTGGGACATGCACTACCTCGTCGCCGACATCGCCCGCACCATCACGCTGTACCCCGGAGACGTCCTGCTGTCCGGCACGCCCGCCAACTCCCGCCCCGTCCAGCCGGGGGACGTCGTGGAGGTGGAGGTCGAGGGGCTCGGCCGGCTCACCAACCACATCGTGACCGGGCCGGCCGCCATCCGTGCGGACGTGGGCGCCCAGCCCACCGAGTCGGAGGAGGTGCTGTCGACCGCGCTCGGCGGCGACTGGGAGTTCCGTGGCATCCGGCCGCCGCGTCGCTGAGCGGGACGGCCCGGGTAGGGTCACGGGCATGACCGAGCCCGCCGGCCGCCGACCCCGCAAGCGCGTGAACTACGGCACGGGCCGCGAGGCCCTGCTGGAGGCCGCCGTGCGTGTCGTGGCCCGAGGCGGGCTGCGCAGGCTCACCTACCGGGCGGTCGCGGAGGAGGCCGGCGTCACCCACGGCTTGGTCGTGCACCACTTCGGCACGCGTGACGCCCTGATCGAAGAGGCCCTCACCCACGCCATCCGGGCCTCCCTGAGCAGCAGCGCCCTCGAACCGGGCACGGGCAGGGCCGCCGACTTCTCGGTGGGCCTGACGGACATGGTGGAGTCCGGTCCCGACCTCCAGGCGTTCCAGTACGAACTGCTGCTGGAGTCCCGGCGCCGCCCCGAGCTCCTGGCCCACCTGCGGTCGCTGTACGACGAGTACTTCGACGCGACGCGGCGCGAGCTCACCCAGATGCTCCCCGCTCCGGTGGGCGAGGGCCTGTCCCGGATGGTCTTCGCCACGCTGGAGGGACTCGTCCTGCACCAGCTGGTCTTCGGTGAGCGCGAGGTCATCGAGGACGCGCTCGACGAGCTGCGCTCGGTGCTGCGGCTGCTGGCCGAGAAGCGGAACAGCGAGGACTGAGTTCTGCGGACCTCCCGGTCCCGAGGCCCCGGAATTCGCCCCGCACCCCTTGCCAAACGGATAGTTCCGCCCCACGATGAGGCAACTCGTTTGGCCTGAAACGACCCTTCCTCCCTCTGGCAGGTGATCCGAGTGGACAGTCAGACGGTCTCCCGGCACACGGTGACACCGGACGCGCCCACCGCAGGCACGCTCAAGCCCAACGCCCTCGGGGTGCTGGGCATCCTCTTCTTCGTCCTGTCCGCCCAGGCCCCGCTGACCGGCATCGCCGGCGCGGCCCCCATCGCCGTGGCGCTCGGCAACGGTCCCGGCGTGCCCGCCGCCTATCTGGTGGCGGGCCTGGTGATCCTGCTGTTCTCCGTGGGCTTCGTGGCCATGGGCCGCCACGTCGTGGACGCGGGCGCCTTCTACACCTACATCGGCAAGGGCCTGGGCCGGACCACCGGCACCGGCAGCGCGGGCCTCGCGCTCTTCGCGTACTGCACCATTCAAGCCGCCATGTACGGGCTCTACGGATCCATCGTCGGCGGGCTGGTCGCGAGCCACACGGGCCTCGACCTGCCGTGGTGGGTCTGGACGCTGGCCACCATGGCCGTCGTGCAGGCGCTCGGGGCCGCCGGCGTCGAGATGGGCGCCAGGGTGCTGGCCGTCCTGGTCCTGGCGGAGTTCAGCATCCTGTCGGTCTTCGCCCTGGTCACCCTCGTCAAGGGCGGCGGACCCGAGGGGCTCGGCCTCGCCGACAGCTTCGCCCCGGCCGCCGCCCTGGACGGCGCACCGGGCGTGGCCGTGATGTTCGCCGTGGCGTCCATGTTCGGCTTCGAGGCCACCGCCATCTACGGCGAGGAGGCCCGCGAGCCCAGGAAGACCGTGCCGAGGGCCACGTATCTCGCGGTCGTCGTGGTCACCGGCTTCTTCGCCCTGACGTCCTGGATGCTCATCTCCTCCTACGGCGCCTCCCAGGCCACCGCGGCCGCGGGCAAGGCCCTGGAGGGCGGCGACGGGGCCGGGTTCGTCTTCGCGCCCATCGCGGCGCAGTTCGGCGGCTGGGTCGGCGACGTGCTGCCGGTCCTGCTCGCCACGTCCCTCTTCGCCGGCATCCTCACCTTCCACAACTCGGCCAACCGCTACCTGTTCTCCCTCGGCCGCGACCGGCTGCTGCCGCGCCGCATGTGCGGGCTCAACCGCCGGCGCGCGCCCTGGGCCGCCGGGTGCGTCCAGACGGCCCTGGCCGTGCTGCTGGTGATGCCCTTCGCGCTGGCGGGCAAGGACCCGGTGCTGACGCTGTTCTCCTGGTTCAGCGGGGTCGCCGTCCTGGCGATGATGCTGCTGTACCTGCTGACGTCGGTGTCCGTCGTCGTCTTCTTCCGCCGCGAGCGCCTCGACGCCCGCCCCTGGAACACGCTGATCGCTCCCGGCCTGGGCGCGCTCGGCATCGCGGGGGCGATCTGGCTCATCCTGGCCAACTTCACCACGCTCATCGGCGGTGAGCGCGGCACGGCCGTGTGGCTCACGCTGTCGGTCCCGGTGGTCATGGCGCTGGGCCTCGTCGCCGCACGGGTGCGGGGGAGGGGCGTCGCGGCCGACGGCGGATGACCGCGCTCGTCGCCTTCCGCGGAGAGCCGCACCCATATCGTTTGAGATCAAAAGACGCAAGTCGAAAGACGCAGGCCAAAGACTCAGATCGAAAGTCCGAGACCGAAGGAGGTCCTCCATGCCGGCCGTCACCCACGACGAGTGGCTGCGCCGCGCCAAGGCGTACCAGCTCTCCGGCGCCCACCACATCGCCGGCGCCGACGAGCCCGGGAGCGGGGCGACGTTCCCGGTCGTGTCACCGCGTGACGGCCGGGTCCTCGCCGAGGTCCCGGACGCGGGCACCGCCGAGGTGGACGCGGCCGTCGCCGCCGCCCGGCAGGCCTTCGACACCGGCCCGTGGCCGCACCTGGCACCGGCCGAGCGCGGCCGGGCCCTGCTCCGCCTCGCCGACCTGCTCGAAGAGCGCCGCGAGGAACTGGCGTTGACCGTGACCCTGGAAATGGGCAAACCGATCAACGACGCCCACGGCATCGAACTGCGCGCCGTCATCAGCACCTTCCGCTGGTACGGGCAGCTCGCGGACAAGCTCACCGACTCCGCCCCGCACACCGCCCCGGACGCCCTCGCCCTGGTCACCCGGGAACCCGCCGGAGTGGTCGGGGCGGTCGTCCCCTGGAACTTCCCGCTGACCCTGGCCGGCTGGAAGGTCGCCCCGGCACTGGCCGCGGGCTGCACGGTCGTCCTGAAGCCCTCGGAGAACTCACCACTGTCCGCCCTGCTCCTGGGACGCCTCGCCACCGAGGCCGGCATCCCGCCCGGCGTGCTCAACGTCGTCACCGGCGACGGCCCCACCGCGGGCCGGGCCCTCGGCCTCCACCCCGACGTCGACGTCCTGGCGTTCACCGGCTCCACCGCCGTCGGCCGCCACTTCCTGCGCTACGCCGCCGACTCCAATCTCAAGCGCGTCTGGCTGGAACTCGGCGGCAAGTCGCCCAACATCGTCCTGCCCGACGCCCCCGACCTCGACCAGGCCGCCGCCACGGCCGCCTGGGGCATCTTCTTCAACCAGGGCGAGATGTGCACGGCGCCTTCGCGGCTGCTCGTGCACTCCTCGATCGCCGAGCGGGTCACCGAGGCCGTGGTCCGGCGGGCCCGCGAGCTGAAGGTGGGCGACCCTCTCGACCCGGAGACGGAGATGGGCGCACTGGTCGGCCAAGGACACCTGGACCGCGTACGCGATCACATCCGCCACGGCGTCGAGGAGGGCGCCCGGCTGCGCACCGGCGGCGAGCGCCTGCTCGCCGAGACCGGTGGGACCTATCTGGAGCCGACCGTCTTCGACCGCGTGGCCCCCGGCTCGCGACTGGCCCGCGAGGAGATCTTCGGCCCGGTCCTGTCCGTGCTCGCCTTCGACGACCTCGACGAGGCGGTCCGACTTGCCAACGCCACCGAGTACGGTCTCGCCGCCGGGTTGTGGACCTCCGACCTGACCACCGCCCACCGGGTCTCGCGCGCGCTCAAGGCCGGGACGGTCTGGGTGAACTGCTACGAGGAGGGCGACCTGACCGTGCCCTTCGGCGGCATGAAGCAGTCGGGCAACGGGCGTGACAAGTCCGTCCACGCGCTGGAGAAGTACACCGAGCTCAAGACCACCTGGATCCAGCTGTGAGGCCGCTGATCGCCGTTCCCGCCCGGTTCTCGGCGCGGGCCTCCGCACTCCGGTACGCCGCCGAGGTCAACGCCCGCGCCCTGATCGAGGCGGTCTGGCGGGCCGGTGGCGAACCGGTGAGCCTCCACCCGGCGGACACCGGCGCCGCCGCCCGGCTCGCCCGCTTCGACGGCGTCCTGCTCCCCGGCGGCGGCGACCTCGCCCCCTCCCGCTACGGCGCGACCGACACCCACGACACCGTCTACGACGTCGACGCCCTCCAGGACACCTTCGACCTCGACGTCGCCCGCCACGCCCTGGAGTCGGGCCTGCCCCTGCTCGCGGTCTGCCGCGGACTCCAGGCCGTCAACGTGGCCCTCGGCGGCACCCTGGAGCAGGACATGGGCGGCCCGGAACGCGAGCACCGGCACCTGGTGCACCCCGTCACCCTGGAACCCGACTCGGTCGTCGCCCGGTCCACCGGCGTCGAGAAGACCGACGCGTCCTGCTATCACCACCAGCGCGTCGACCGCCTGGGCACGGGCCTGCGTGTCACGGCCCGGGCGGCGGACGGCACCGTCGAGGCCCTCGAACTCCCGGGCGCCAGGGGCTGGTTCACCGCCGTCCAGTGGCACCCTGAGGACACCGCCCACGAAGACCCCGCCCAGCAGGGCCTGTTCGACGCACTCGTACGGGCCGCGGCCCGGTGAGGCCGCAGCGGGAGTCAGGCCCGGGGTCGCCGTCCACTGCGCCGCGGCGCGGGCTCGGCACCGCCGAGCAGGGACTGCCGCCGCTCCTCGCCGTGTTCCTCGACCTGGAGCACCACACTGCGCAGTCCTTCGGCGAGGCTGCGGCACTCCGCGTCGCTGAGCCGGGCCGTCACGAACGCCTCCTCCTCGTTGAACGCCGGGAAGACCCGCTGCATGAACGCGTCTCCCTCCTCGGTGAGGCTCAGCAGCACCAGCCGCCCGTCGCTCGGATGATCCGCCCGCCGCAGCAGCCCCCGCGACTCCAGCGTGCGCGCCACACCCGTCAGCGTGCCCTTGGAGATCCCCGCCTCCTCCGCCACGTGCCGGGTCTCGGACTCGCCCCACACCCAGACCACCCACAGCACCACGAAGGCCGTCCAGGTCAGGTCCGAGCCCCGCAGCACCGAGTTCTCCAGGTGCTGCCGCACGGCGGACGCCGCCCGGTAGATGTTCGCCACCGCCGCCATCTGCTCCCGGCGGATCGGAACACCGCCGAGCTTCGCCGCTGCGAGCTTCTCGGCTTCGGTGATGGATCGCTGGCCCGGCACGGGCGGCTCCTTCGTCTGGTCGCGACGCGTCACGCCGGGGCGGCGCATCCTCGCCGTCCGGTCGTTCGGACTCAAATTGTACGGAGACGAAAGGGAAACCCGACATGCCCACTCCCCGCATGCTCCTCGTCCTCAGCGAGAACTGGACGCTGACCGGCGGCCGGGCCGACCTGCCCGCCGCCGTCCGCTGGGCCCGCGAGGCCGAGGACGCCGGCTTCGACGCCGTCATGGTCAGCGAGCACATCGTCCTCGGCCCCGACGCGGCGGCCGCCGGAATCATGGGCAACCCCCGTGACTACGCCCTCCCGGGCAACCAGGACCCGTACACCCCCTGGCCCAACTCCCTGCTGCTGCTCGCCGCCATCGCCTCCGTCACCTCCCGGCTGCGCCTGGCCGCGGCGGCCGTCCTCGCCCCGCTGCGCCACCCCCTGCTGCTCGCCCGCGAGCTCGGCACCCTGGACCTCCTCAGCCAGGGGCGCCTCGTCGTGCAGCCCACGGTCAGCTGGAGCAAGGACGAGTACGACGCCCTCGGCGTGCCCTTCGCCCGGCGCGGGCGGCTCCTCGACGAACACCTGGAGATCTGGGCGAAGGCCTGGGGCCCGTCGCCGCTCTCCCACGACGGGCCGCACTACCCCTTCCAGGACGTCTACTTCGAGCCCAAGGCCCACCGCCCGGACGGCCCCCGGCTCTGGTTCGGCGGACAGCGGCTGCACGGCCCCGTCCTGCGCCGCCTCGTGCGGTACGGCCACGGCTTCCACCCGCTCGGCCGGCCCACATCCGAGGACCTCCAGGCGCTCAAGGAGGCGATGGCCGCGGCAGGGCGGGACAGCGCGGACCTGGAGATGATCGGCGGCACCCAGGCCGTCTTCCCCGACGACCGCTCACCGGCCGACCTCGGCGCGGCGCTCGCCGTCATCCCCGAGCAACTGGAGCAGGGCTTCACGACCTTCTGCGTCAAGCCGAACCAGTTCATCGACGACCCCGAGGGGGTGGGGGAGTTCTGCCGGGACGTCATGCGGCGGGTCGAGGCGCTGACCTCCTGACCGCGTTCCTCCCCGACCGCCAGGGCCCGGATCACCGCTCGACGAAACGTCCGAGGTGATCCGGGTCCGGCCGCAGCAGCCCGTCCCGGACGGCGAGCGCCGTGGCCTGCGCACGGGAGGCACAGCCGGTCTTGCGCAGCAGATGCTCGACATGGCTGTGCACGGTCCGCGGGGACAGGAACAGCGCCTGCGCGATGGCCTGGTTGGTCTGCCCCGTGGCCGCCCGGGTGAGCACTTCCAGCTCCCGGGGGCTCAGCCCGTACGGCAGCTCCGTGGGCGTCTCGTGCACCAGCACCGCGTCGGACGCGAGGCCGGGCCCCGCCGGGTGCCGGTGGAGTACGACCCGCTGCCAGCCGCCGCCGGCCGGCCACAGCAGGCGCAGCCGCCGGCCGCCCGTGCCGGTGAAGGCGTCGAGCAGCGCGTGGAACCCGCCTTCCTCCCGCAGCACCCGCGGCCGGTCCCGGCCCGGCAGGTCGATCACCCCACCGTCGCCCGTGACCAGGCTCGCCGCGTCCTCCGTCGCCAGACCGTGCAGGTCACCGGCGTGGGCCAGCGGGTCGGCGAGCGCGGCCAAGGCGGGCATCACGGAGGCGAGGAGCCGGCGGGCGTCGGTGTCGTAGGCGTCCGCGCTCTCGGTGGAGAGATGGACCAGGCCCACCAGCCGGCCCCGGTGCCGCAGCGCTCCCGTGACGCCGTCCCGGAAACCGGCCGGGCGGACCCGCTCGGCGTAGAACCAGCCGTGCCGGAAGCGCGGCCCGGCGTCGTCGGCGTCCTCCGCGTCCTCCGAGATGGACGGTGGCAGCTCCTGCCGTACGACGTTGCGGTACCACTGCGTCGCGACGAACTCCCCGGCCAGGGCCTGCGAGGCCGCGGCGGTGTAACCGATGCTCGCGACCTGGACGTGGGAGCCGGTCAGCGGGTCGATCGTGAGCAGGGTCGCCGCGTCCAGCGGCAGGGCGCGGGCGAGTTCCCGCAGGGCCTGCGCGGAGGCCGACGTGGTGTCGCGCTCGCGGGTGAGCATGCCGATGCGTGCTGCTGCCGCGATCTGGTGGTGGCTGGGCATGGCGAGCCTCCGGGCGGCTCCGACGCGATGTCGTTTGGGGTCTAACGATAGAGGTCCGGTCGGGGTCCGACAAGGTGTTCACCGACTTGCCGCGGACTTGTCGTGCGGGGGCCCCATGATTCGCCGGCTGTCGTTCGCAGTCGGTATTTGTACGGATGGTGCGGCGGGCCCGGCGGGACTTTCCTGTTCGGCACACCCGGATGCCCGCTCCAGTCGGGCCCGCCCCTCGGAGAGTCCCCGCCATGACCCCATCCCCGTCCACAGCCTCACGCCGACACTTCCTCGCCCTCTCCGCGGCCACCGCCCTGGCCGCCGCCGGATGCTCGGCACCGCAGAACACGGCCGCCTCGGCCAAACCGTCGTCCCCCGGCGGCACCCGCCTGACGAAGATCGGACTCGACTACCCCTTCACCCAGCTCCCGCTCTACTCCACCCTGGTGAAGCTCTCCACCGCCCAGGCCAAGAAGCACGGCATGTCGCTGGTCACCACGAGCGACAACGCCAGCGCCGACACACAGGCGAGCAACCTCAACACCTGGGTCGCCCGCAAGGTCCCGGCGATCGTGTCCTTCCCGATGGTCTTCGAGGCCGCCGAGCCCATCGCCAAGGCGGCACTGGACGCGGGACTGATCTGGGTCACCTACGGCGGCTCCCTGCAACACCAGAGCGCCGACATCCAGTTCAGCTTCCGCAAGGGCGGCACCCTGCTCGGCGAGGCGGCGGCGAAGTGGGCCGAGGAGCACCTCGGCGGCAAGGGCAAGATCGCCTTCCTCACCGACAGCACCATCGAACTGGGCCGCGAACGCACCAAGGGCATGATCGACGCCTTCACCAGGCTGGCACCCGGCGTCGACGTGGTGGCGCGGGAACAGGCCATCGACCCCGACACTGGCCTGTCGAAGACGAAGGCGATCCTCGCCAAGCACCCCGACCTCAACCTCGTCCTCGGCGTCACGGACGCCGCCGCCTACGGCGGATTCAAGGCCCTCCAGCAGGCGGGCCGGGCCGCCGACGACGCCAAGACCTTCGTCGGCGGCCAGGACGGCTCCGCGCCCTCCCTCCTCGCCGTCAAGCAGGGCACCTTCTACCGGGCCTCCGCCGCGCTCGCGCCCAAGGACATCGCCGCCGCCATCGTCGAGGTGCCACGAGCCGTCGCCGCGGGCAAGGCGAACCCCAGCGCCCAGGTGCCGGTCGCGCTCGTCCAGCACGCCGACACCGCCGAGATCGACGCCTTGCTCGCGCAGAACGCTTGAGGCCCGCCGCCATGACGACCACGAACCTCCGCATCCGGGGGCTGACCAAGTCCTTCGGCGGCGTCAGGGCCCTCCACGGTGTGGACCTCACCGTGCCCGCCGGGCAGGTGCACGCCCTGCTCGGCCACAACGGCGCCGGCAAGTCCACCCTCATCAAGTGCCTGGGCGGTGCCTACCCGCCCGACGCGGGCACGATCGAGGTGGGCGGCACGTCGTACACCCGCCTCACCCCGCGCGAGTCGATCGCGGCCGGCGTGGCGATCATCTTCCAGACGCTGAGCGTGGTCGACGCTCTGACCGTGGCGGAGAACATCTTCCTCGGTCAGGAGTGGACCCGGTACGGCCGCATCGACCGGCGCGCCCAGGAGGAGGTCGCCGCCGGGCTGCTTCAGCGGGTCGCGGCCAGGTGCTCTCCGCGCGACCGGGTGGGCGATCTGCCCATGGCCCAGCGGCAGTTGGTCGAGATCGCCAAGGCCCTCAGCCGCAGCGCCTCCGTCCTGGTCCTCGACGAGCCGACCGCGGCCCTGTCCGGCGCCGAGACCGACGCCCTGGCCCAACGCGTCGAGGACCTCCGCGCGCAGGGCCTCGCCATCGTCTACGTCACCCACTTGCTGTCGGAGGTGGAACGGCTCGCGGACGCGGTGACCGTACTGCGCGACGGGCGAGTGACCCACCAGGCCACGGTGGCGGGACAGACGCGGCGTGACCTGGTCGAGGCGATCGCGGGCAGGCCGACGGAGGCCGTGCACGGGCCTCGGCGCGCCACGGGCACGGACGCGCCGGAGCCGCCTCGCAGGACCGGCCCGCGCGCCCAAAGGCCGCGGTACGCGCCCGGCTCGGACGGGGACGAGACGCGTGGCGTGCCGAGCACGGACGCCCAAAGGCCGCGGTACGCGCCCGTCCCGGCGGGGCACGACGCCCGTCGCACGCCGAGCCCGGACGCCCAGGAGCCGAGGCGCGCTCCCGACCGAGACGAGTACACGCCAGGCCCTGACACGCCCGAGCCGCAGCGCACTCCGGCCCCGCCCCGGCTGATCGTCGAAGCCCTGCGCGGCCCCGGCTTCGGGCCCGTCGGTCTCACCGTCACCGAAGGCGAACGCGTCGGCCTGTTCGGGCTCATCGGCTCCGGCCGCACCCGCATCCTGGAGACGCTCTACGGCAGGCGCCGAGCCACCGCCGGAACCATCCGGGTCGGCGAACGCACCGTCAGCCCCGCCCGCCCGGCCGACGCGCTCGGCGCCGGAATCGCGCTGGTGCCGGCGGACCGGCGCGCACAGGGCCTGTTCCCGTCACTGTCCGCGCAGGACAACGCGCTGCTGCCGGCCGTCCGGACCCTGGCCCGGTACAACGTACGGGCGTTGCGCACCGAACGGCGGGTGTTCGACGCGCTGGCCACGGCGGTCGGGCTGCGCCCGGCCCGGCCCGGGCTGCCGGCGGGCGCGTTCTCGGGGGGCAACCAGCAGAAGCTCGTGCTGGGCCGGTGGATCAACGAGGCGCGGCACGTGGACGTGCTGCTGCTGGACGAGCCGACCCAGGGCGTCGACGTGGGCGCCCGTCAGGAGATCTACCGGGTGGTGTCCGGACTCGCCGCCGAGCGGGGCACCGCCGTGCTGTTCGCGTCCAGCGACCCCGAGGAGATCGTGGCGCTCGCCGACCGCTGCCTGATCGTCGCCCGGGGACGGATCGTCGGCGAACTCTCCGGCACCGGACTCACCGAACAGGCGCTGCTGTCGGCGGTCCACGACGCCGATACCGACCCCCTGCCCGCCGAAGGAGCAGCATGACCACCGCCGACCGCGTCCTCACGCGCCCGCGTCTGATCGCCACGGGCGGGCTGACCACCGTACGCCGCAACCCCCTGCTGGTCGTGCTCGTCGCGATGGTGCTGGTCTTCCAGCTGACCACGGGCAGCTTCCTCGACCCGGCCAACCTCGGCGGTATAGCCACCGACGCCGCCACCCTCGCCATCGTCGCCGTCCCGCTGGCTCTGCTCGTCATCAGCGGATACCTCGACCTGTCGGTCGGCTCCACGCTCGCCCTCGGCGGGCTGGTCGCGGGCTGGCTGGCCGGCCAGCACCACCAGTCGCCCGCCGTCGCCCTGCTCGGGGCGCTCGCCGCCGGGGCGGTGGTCGGCGCGGTGAACGGCGTCCTGTGCTGCTACTTCGGCCTGTCCGCGTTCATCGTCACGCTCGGCATGCTGACCGCCGTACGAGGTCTGGCACAGCAGTTGTTCCCGTTGCCGCTGAGCGGATTCGGCTCCGGGTTCGCCTGGATCGGCGGGGCGCGGATCGCCGGGATCGCGGCGCCGGTCGTCATCGCGGCGCTGGTGCTGGCGGCGGGTGCGCTGTTCCTCGCGTTCACCCCGGCCGGACGGCACGTCTTCGCCATCGGCGTCAACCGGGAGGCCGCTCACCTCTCCGGCATCCAGACCCGCCGCACCCCGTTCGCGCTGTTCGTCGTCACCGGCGTGGCCGCCGCCCTGGCCGGTGCCGTCAAGGCGTCGGTACTGGACAGCGTGGTGGCCGGAACCTCAGGATCCGGTTTTGAGCTGGCCGTGCTCACCGCCGTGCTGGTCGGCGGAGTCGCCCTCACCGGCGGCTCCGGCTCGATCCTCGGCGTCCTGCTCGGCGTGCTCTTCCTCGGCGGCCTACAGAACGGTCTGACCCTGCTGAACGTGCCGACGTTCTGGCAACAGATGGCCCAAGGCGTCGCGCTGGTGGCCGGCGCGGCCCTGGCGTACTTCGCACCCCGCACGGGGCGCTGACCCACACTCCCCCTGAAAAGAGGTCACCGTGAGCGACACCGCACCCGCGAGCGGCACCCCGTCCGAGAGCGACGACACATCCATGAGCGACACCGCCCCCACCCTCGTCCTGACCGGCGGCCAGGTTCTCACCGTCGACGCCGGCTTCACCGTCGCCGAAGGCGTGGCCGTACGCGGCCGGGACATCCTGGCCGTCGGCAGCGACGCGGAGATGCGCGCCCTGGCCGGGCCCGGCACCCGGATCGTCGAACTGGGCGGCCGGACCGTGCTGCCCGGCATCAACGACTCGCATCTGCACGGAGCCGCCTACGGGATGACGAAACCGCCGTTCGCCATCGACGTCGGCCATCCGGCGGTGGGGTCCCTCGCCGACATCGCCGCGGCCGTCGCCCGGGCGGCGCGGGACGTCCCGGACGGAGAGTGGATCGTCGGCCTGGGCTGGGACCCCGGTTACCTCGCCGAGTGCCTGGCCGACCCGGGCCGCTTTCCGCACCGCCGGGACCTGGACGCGGTGGCGCCGGGTCACCCGGTCTGCCTCACCGACTTCTCCTCGCACATGGTGTGGGCCAACTCAGAGGCGCTGCGCCGCTGCGGCATCGACGCGGACACCGCGCCCCCGCCCGGCGGCGTCATCGACCACGACCCCGACGGCCGGCCGACCGGCATCCTGCGCGAGGCCGCCGGGCGGCTCGTCCAGGCCGCGCTGCCCGCCCCCACCCTCGCCCAGCGACGCCAGGCCATCCAGAACGTGATCCGCGAGCTGCACTCCCGCGGCATCACCAGCTACACCGAGCCCGGCCTCGGCCCCGGCGGCGCCGGCACCCTCTTCGGCGGCCTGAGCACCGACAACTGGACCGCGTACGCAGACCTCGCGGCGAGCGGTGAACTCCTCGCGCGCGTCAGCGTGCTGCTGCTGCCCGCCCCCATGGGCGGCTCCGCCGCCGACGTCCGCAAGGGCCTGGCCGAACTGCGCCGCCCCGAGTCCGCCGACCCCCGGCTGCTGCGGGCCATCGGCGTCAAGATCTTCGGCGACGGCGTGCCGCCCAACCGCACGGCCTGGATGAACGAGCCCTACCCGGAGGGCGGTCACGGCGCCCTGTGCGTCCACGGCGACACCCCCGCGCTCCAGGCCGACGAACTGCGGGAGATGATCCGGGTCGCCCACGAGGCCGGTTTCCAGCTCGGCGTGCACGTCACCGGCGACCGCGCCATCGACACGGTGGTGGAGGCCTTCGTCGCCGCCGACAGGGCCGCGCCCCGCCCCGACGCCCGCCACTACGTCATCCACGGTGACTTCATCAGCCCCGGCAGCCTGGCCGAGCTGGCCGCACACGGATACGGCGTCAACATGAACCCCGCGATCAAGTGGACCATCTCCGACCTCATGGACGAGGTCGTGGGCCCCGAACGCTCCGCCTACCAGTGGCCGGTGCGCTCCGCGCTCGACGCCGGCGTACGGGTCTGCGCCAGCTCCGACGCGCCGATCACCGAGCCCGACTGGCGACAGGGCGTGGCCGCGATGATGCTCCGCGAGTCCAAGGCCAGCGGACGCGCCAGCGGCCCCGAACAGTGCGTGCCGCTCGCCGACGCCCTGCGCGCCTACACCGCCACCCCGGCCTGGCAGGACTTCGCCGACGACTGGAAGGGCACCGTCGAGCCGGGCAGGGCCGCCGACCTGTGCGTCCTGGACCGACCGCTGCTGGGCCTCGACCCGCACGACATCACCAAGGTCCAGGTGGATCTCACGGTGTTCGACGGGCGGGTGGTGTTCGAGCGCTGAGCCTGTACCCCACGGCGGGCCGCCGACCGGCGGCCCGCTCCTCCGCACCGCGGATTCCCCGGCCCGTGACGACCGTGGCCGATCACCGAGTCAGGTCGACCCCACAGGCGTCCGCCGCGTTCCCCAGCGCCGGGTCCGGTACTTCCCGGCCACCCGGCACACCGCGTAGACGCCGAACGAGATCGTCGTGACGTAGGGGCTGATGGGAATGCTGCTGCCCAGCGCGAGCAGGATGCCGCCCTCGATCGAGGCCACGGCGAACAGCACGCTCAGCACGGGCAGCAGCACCGGCGACGCGGTGACGCGGGCGGCGGCCGCGGCCGGGGTGACGACCAGCGTGAGCACCAGCAGCGCGCCGACGACCTGCACCGACAGGGCGACCGCGAGCCCGAGCACCAGCATGAACGCGAAGGACAGCGCACGCACCGGCACTCCGCGTGCCTGAGCCACGTCCGGGTCCGTGCTGGCGAAGGCCAGCGGACGCCACATGACCGCCAGAGCGATCAGCACCAGCACGGACGTGCCGAGCAGCCACGACATCTGCGGGGTGTCCACGGCGACGATCTGACCGGTGAGCAGCCCGAACTTGTTGGCCGCCCGGCCCTTGTAGAGGGCGAGGAAGAGCACGCCGAGGCCCAGCCCGAACGGCATGATGATGCCGATCACCGAGTTGCGGTCCCGGGCCCGTGTCCCCAGCACCCCGATGGCGCCGGCCGCGAGGAGCGAACCGGCGATCGAGCCCGCCACGATGTTCGCGCCCAGCAGCAGGGCGGCCGACGCGCCCGCGAAGGACAGCTCGCTGATGCCGTGCACCGCGAACGGCAGGTCCCGCATCAGGACGAAGACGCCGGCCAGCCCGCCCACGAGACCGAGTGCCACGCCGGCGATGAGGGAGTTGCGGACCAGGGCCAGCAGCTCGCCGTAGTCGGTGAAGTCGAAGATCTGCTGCCAGACCCCGTCGGCGAGCGTCATGCGCGCACTCCGTCCGTCTCGTGAACCTGCCCGGGATGGTGCGGCGGCGCGGCGGGTTCGTCGGGGGCCCCGGCGACGACGACCCGGCCCCGCACGCGCACCACGTCGACCTGCGTGCCGTAGAGCCGGGACAGCGACTCGGAGGTCAGCACCTCGTCCGGGGTGCCGACTCGGTGGCCACCGGGGGCCAGGTACAGCACCCGGTCGGCCATCCCCAGCACCGGGTTGATCTCGTGGGTCACGAAGACGACCGCCGTGCCGTGGGAGCGGCGCCGGGCGTCGATCAGCCCGGTGACGGCCCGCTGGTGGTTCAGGTCGAGCGACAGCAGCGGCTCGTCGCACAGCAGGATGCGCGGGTCGGTCGCCAGGGCCTGCCCGATGCGCACGCGCTGCCGTTCGCCGCCGGACAGCAGGCCGAGCGGGACGTCGGCGTAGGCCGCGGCCCCGACCGATTCGAGGATCTCGTCCACCCGGCGGCGGACCGCGCCGGTGCGCAGGCGCGGCCCGAAGCGGTGCCCGTCGATGCCGAACCGCACGAGGTCCCGGGCGCGCAGCAGGGCCTGCGCGGACAGCGCCGCCTGCTGCGGGACGTAGCCGATGTGCCGGGCGGCCTCGCGAGCGGGTCGGCCGAGGACGGTCAGCGTCCCGGCGGACAGCGGCCGACGGCCCAGCAACGCCCGTACGAAACTGGTCTTGCCCGCTCCGTTCGGCCCCAGCACGGCCAGGAACTCCCCGGGCCGTACGTCGAGGTCGAGGCCGCTCCACACCGTGCGGTCGCCGTACGACAGGGCAGCGCCGCGCAGACTGACGACAGGGGTGCCGGCCTGCCCGGACACCGGGGTCACCTGGCCAGCGCGCTCGCGAGCGCGTCGACGTTGGCGGTCATCCAGCCGAGGTAGTCCTTGCCCTTCGGCAGGGTCTCGGTGACGGGCACGACGGGGACGCCGGCCGTCTTGGCCGCCGCCTCGGTCTTCTCGGTCTGCGGACCGGAGGTCTGCTCGTTGTAGACGAGTGCCTTGACCTTCCTGCCGCTGAACAGGGCCAGACTCTCCTGGAGGATCCGGGGGGAGACGTCGCCGCCCTCCTCGATCGCCTCGCTGAACGCCGCGGGCGTCCTGTTCACCAGGCCGCTCGCCTCGATCATGTACAGCGGCACGGGCTCGGTGATCGCCACCGCCTCACCGCCGTGCTCCTTCATGATCCGTGCCTCCTTCGCCTCCAATGGCGTGAGCTCGGCCTTGAAGGCGGTGGCGTTCTTCCTGAAGGCGGCCGCGTCGGCCGGGTCGGCCTTGGCGAGGGCCGCGGATATGCGGTCGGCGACGCGGGCGACGGTGGGGAAGTCGTACCAGACGTGCTCGTTCAGCTCGCCGCCCTTCGGCGCGGTCTTGCCGGAGACCCGCACCGCGTTGATCACCTGGGCGGAGTCGTTGTGGCCGCTCTTCAGCATGCGGTCGACGAAGTCGTCGTAGCCGCCGCCGTTCTCGACGACGACCTTCGCCTTGGACAGGGCCAGCTGGTTCTGCGTGTCGGCCTCGTAGGAGTGCGGGTCCTGGTCGGGGTCGCTGATGACCGAGGTGACGTCGACCTTGTCGGCGCCGATGCTCCGCACGATGTCGCCGTAGACGTTCGTGGAGGCGACCACGGGCACCTTGGCCGAGGCGCTCGCGGCGTCGGCGGAGTCCGACGAGCTGCCGCAGCCCGCGAGAAGGGCCAGTGACGCGCCGGTCAGCAGCGCCAGGCGGCGGGACGTGGACAGGGGCATGGCTCCTCCATGACGGATGTGCAGACGGGATGTCAGGCAGGCGCCACGCTAGATGGCAATGAATGTCAAGAGCGAGTTCTGGCCGAAGTCATGTGAAAACCATTGCCAGTTGTTGACGGAGGGAATGGACTAGTCGTCCAACCGTTGGACATGTAGTCTAAATCCATGGGAGAGACTCTGACCGCGGAACGGGACGCGATCCTCGCCGCGCTGACACCGGTCGTCGACGGGATCGCCGCGACCTTCGGACCGGTCTGCGAAGTCGTGCTGCACGACTACCGGAACCCGGAGAAGTCGGTCGTCGCCGTGGCCGGATCGGTGACCGGGCGGACGGTGGGAGGCGCGATGAGCGAGATCGGGATGCGCGTCCTCGCCCACGGGGACGAGGCGGCCGACGAACTGAACTACGTCACCCGTACCCGCAACGGGACGATGGTGAAGTCCTCCACGATGGTGCTGCGGGACTCCACGGGAGCCGTGTTCGGCGCGCTCTGCGTCAACGTGGACGTCAGTGCCGTCAGCCAGGTCCACAGCCTGCTCGGCGCCCTCGCCGGGCTCGGCGCGGCCCCCGCGGAGCTGCCGACCACCACCTTCGGCAACGACATCGACTCCGTGGTCGACGCCCTCGTCGACGCCCACCAGTCGAGGCAGCGGGGCAGCTGGGCGGAGCTCGACCGCGCGGAGCGCCTGGAGCTGTTCGGCGGGCTGGACGCGCGCGGTGTCTTCGCCGTGCGCGGCGCGGTCGAGCAGGTCGCCGCCCGGCTCGGCATCTCCCGCGCCTCCGCCTACAACTACCTCTCCCAGGCCCGGGCCGCCCACAGCACGGCTTCCGACTCTTCCGCTGGAGGACAAGCGTGACGACCACCACCCCACCGGTCACCCTCGACGACGTCCGGGACGCCGCCGCCCGGCTCCAGGGCGTCGCCCACCGCACGCCCGTCCTGCGCTCCCGCACCCTGGACGCACTCGCCGGCGCCGAGATCCACCTCAAGTGCGAGAACTTCCAGCGCGTCGGCGCCTTCAAGTTCCGCGGCGCCTACAACGCCGTCTCCCGCCTCACCCCCGAGCAGCTCTCCCGGGGGATCGCCACCTACTCCTCCGGCAACCACGCCCAGGCCGTCGCCCTCGCCGCCCGCGAGCTCGGCACCACCGCCCTGATCGTCATGCCGGAGGACGCCCCGCCGTCGAAGCGGGCGGCCACCGCCGGCTACGGCGCCGAGATCGTCACCTACGACCGCTACACCGGCGACCGAGTCGCCATCGCCGAGGCCCTGGCCGCCGAGCGGGGTCTCACCGTCATTCCGCCGTACGAGCATCCGCACATCATGGCCGGGCAGGGCACGGCCGCACTGGAGCTCCTCGAAGAGACGGGGGAGCTGGGGGCGCTGCTGACACCGGTCGGTGGCGGCGGGCTCATGGCCGGCAGTGCCACGGTGGCCAAGGGGCTGCACCCGGACATCCGGATGATCGGCGTCGAACCGGAGGCCGGGGACGACACCAAGCGCTCACTGGAGGCGGGCCGGCGCATCAGCATCCCGGTGCCGCACACCATCGCCGACGGACAGGCCCTTCACACACCCGGCGAACTCACCTTCTCCGTCAACCGGCGGCTCGTCGACGACATCGTCCTGGTCACCGACGACGAGATCCGGGACGCGATGCGGTTCGCCTTCGAACGCCTGAAGATCGTCATCGAGCCGAGCGGCGCCACCCCGCTGGCCGCCCTGCTCACCGGCCGCGCGGGCCCTCTCCCACGCCGCGTCGGCGTCATCATCACCGGCGGCAACATCGACGCCGAGCGCTTCGCCCGGCTCTGCGGCACCGGCACCCGCTGAATGGCGTGGCCCGCTCGACGGACGGACGATGGAAACACATCCCTCACCGAGGAGGAGCGTCATGCTTGAGGTGAAGACGCTCGACAAGCCGGACGAACGGCGCGATTTCCCCCGTGGCCACCTCGAAGCCGTCCACATGACGGACCTCGACTTCGCCGTGGCGACCTTCGAGCCCGGCTGGCGCTGGTCCGAGTCCGTGGCGCCGATCGCGGGCACCGACAGCTGCCAGATCCACCACAACGGCTACGTCGTCTCGGGCCGTCTGCGCATCCGCATGAACGACGGAGCGGAAGGCGAGGTGGGACCCGGCGACGTGTTCGTCTGCCCGCCCGGCCACGACGCCTGGGTCGTCGGCGACGAGCAGTGCGTGGTGTACGACTTCGCGGGCACCATGGCCAAGGAGTACGCCAAGAAGGAGTAGCCCGGCCGTCCTTCGCACCTGCGGCCCGCCGCGTGCGAAGGGCGCCCCACCGCCTGATCACACCGGGTCGTCTGCCTCGCCTCCGACCAGGCCTCGGCGGCCACGGGCGGTGCCCCGCGGGTCGACGGCGGTTGCGTCGACTCGATCCTGCCCTGAGCCCGGTCAGTCCTCGCTCACCAGGATCACCTCCAGCGTGCGCGGACCGTGCACCCCCTCGACCCGGTCCAGCTCGATGTCACTGGTCGCCGACGGCCCGGAGATCCACGTCAACGGGCGTGCCGGGTCGAGGCGTTCGAGGCCCTGCGGCACGGACGACACGACCTGGCCGGGGACGCGCACCACACAGATGTGGTGGTCGGGGACGAGAGTGATCCGGCGCCGCCCCTGGTCGGGTGAGCCGTCCAGCACGATCGTCCCGGTCTCCGCGATCGCGACCGCACAGGCCGTCACCACGCTGTCCACTCGGTCGAGTTCGTGCGGCGTGCTCTCCGCCCGGTCCGCCACCCGCGTCACACCGGTCTGCGAGAGCCAGCCCTCGTCCAGCCCGGGCGGCACCAGCACCGAAGCCGATCCGCGCTTCTCCAGCAGCCCCGTGATCAGCCCGGCCAGCCCCTCGGTGTCCGTACGGTGCACGATCGCCCGGTAGTCCGCCAGATTCTCGGCGAGCAGTTCGACGGTCTCCTCGACACTCCGGTCCCCGTGCTCACGCGCATAGTCGCGCGAAACCGCCTGCTCGTACGCCGTGTCGTCCCGCGGCACGTCCGCCAGCGCGCGCCGCACCCGGCCCAGGATCCGCTCCCTGCTGTTCACTTGGCCCCTGTTCACTCCGCCCCGCCCTTCCCGCCGCGCGTCCGCTGCCACCAGTCCCGGAACGGCTCGGAGGGCACCGCCGGCAGATCCCGGGTCCCGCTCCAGGCCCGCCCGGGCCCCGGCAGCGTACGAGGATGGAAGCGCCGGGTCCGGGAGGCGGCGCGCTGGCCGGTGCGCAGCGCGCCCGGGTGCGTGAACGCCCACCGTGCCGCGCGCATCGCGGCCCGCTCGGCGGCATGCCCCTTCGCCGGCCGCAGCACCACCTTGTTGCCCTCCCGGGTGACCTCCCCGCCCTGCACCACCCGCTCCCGCAGATGCACCAGCACCTCGGGGATGTCGATGGCGACCGGGCACACCTCGTAGCACGCGCCGCACAGCGAGGACGCGTACGGCAGTGAGGCGTCGATCTCACTGCCCGTGCCCCGCAGCTGGGGGCTGAGGATGGCGCCGATCGGGCCCGGGTACACCGAGCCGTAGGCGTGGCCGCCGGCCCGCTCGTACACCGGGCACACGTTGAGACACGCCGAGCAGCGGATGCAGCGCAGCGCCTGCCGGCCGACCTCGTCGGCGAGGGTGTCGGTGCGGCCGTTGTCCAGCAGCACCAGATGGAAGGTGCTCGGCCCGTCCCCGTCGGTCGTGCCGGTCCACGTCGACGTGTACGGGTTCATGCGCTCCGCCGTCGAGGAGCGGGGGAGGGTCTGGAGGAACACCTCCAGGTCCCGCCACGTGGGCACGATCTTCTCGATGCCGACGACCGAGATCAGCGTCTCGGGCAGCGTCAGGCACATCCGGCCGTTGCCCTCCGACTCCACGACCACCAGCGTGCCCGTCTCGGCGACCATGAAGTTGGCACCGGAGATGCCGACCTTGGCACGCAGGAACTTCTCCCGCAGGTGCAGCCGGGCCGCCTCGGCGAGTTCGGCGGGCGTGTCGGTGAGGCCCTCGGGGGCCGGGCGGCCCCACTCGCTCATCTCCCGGGAGAAGATGTCGCGGATCTCGCCCCGGTTGCGGTGGATGGCCGGGACGAGGATGTGCGAGGGGCGGTCCTTGCCCAACTGCACGATCAGCTCGGCGAGATCCGTCTCGTAGGCCCGGATGCCCTCGGCCTGAAGTGCCTCGTTGAGTCCGATCTCCTGTGTGGCCATCGACTTGACCTTGACGACCTCCGACTCGCCGGTCATCTTCACGAGCTGGGTGACGATCTCGTTGGCCTCGGCCGCGTCGGCGGCCCAGTGGACGATGCCGCCGGCCGCCGTCACCGCCTCCTCCAGCTGCTCGAGGTAACGGTCGAGATGGCGCAGCGTGTGGTCCTTGATCCGCTTGCCCGCCTCGCGTAGCTCGGCCCAGTCGGACACCTCCGTCACGGCCTTTTCCCGCTTGGCGCGGATGGTGTGCGTGGCGTGCCGCAGATTGCCGCGCAGGGTCTTGTTGCCCACGGCCTCCCGCGCGGCCTCCGGAAACGCCGGCATCCCGACGAACGTCCCGCTCATACGGCCGGTTCCTCCTCCGTGCTCGCCAGGATCTCCGCGATGTGCACCGGCCGCATGCCGGTCCGCAGCCTGGTCATCGTCCCGCCGATGTGCATCAGGCACGAGTTGTCGGCCGCGCACAGCACCTCGGCGCCCGTCGACTCGGCGTTGCGCACCTTGTCGGCGCCCATGGCCGCCGAGACGTCGGGGTTCTTCAGCGCGAAGGTGCCGCCGAACCCGCAGCACTCGTCGGCCCCCGGCAGCTCGACCAGTTCCAGCCCCTTCACGGCCTGGAGCAGCCGCCTGGGCCGGTCGCCCAGGCCCAGGCCGCGCAGGCCGTGGCAGGTCGGGTGGTAGGTCACCTTGTGCGGGTAGTAGGCCCCGACGTCCGTCACGCCCAGCACGTCGACCATGAACTCCGTGAGCTCGTACGTCTTCGGCACCACCGGCGCCAGCGTGGCCGCGAGGGTGTCCCCGCGCCCCTCCGCCCGGGCTCGCTCGCCCATCCGCGGATACAGCTCCCGCACCATCGCCCCGCACGACCCGGACGGTGTCACGATCGCCTCGTACTCGCCGAAGACATCGGAGAAGTGCCGGGCGAGCGGTTCGGCCTCGTGACGGTATCCGGTGTTGTAGTGCGCCTGGCCGCAGCAGGTCTGCGCCATCGGGAAGTCGACGTCGACGCCCAGTCTGGTCAGCAGTTTCACCACGGCGCGCCCGGTGTCCGGATACAGCGTGTCGTTGACGCAGGTCAGGAACAGGGCGACACGCATCGCGGCTCCTTGTGGTCGGTCATCGGATGAGTTGCAGCGTAGTCCGGGGACGGGGCCCGGGGGAGGCCCCGTCAGTCCCCGGCGAGCCGGTCCTGCGCGGCGCGCCACCGCTCGGTCCCGCCGCGCGGCTCGTACCGCGTGAGCGGCTGCGTACGGACGAGCAGCTGCCGCATCCCCGCAAGGTCACCGGCGAGACCGTGGGCCCGCGCCTGCACGAGCACGTTCCCCAGGGCGGCCGCCTCCGTCGGCCCCGCCACCACCGGCAGCCCGCAGGCGTCGGCGGTCAGCTGGCACAGCAGCGCGTTGCGCGTACCGCCGCCCACCACGTGCACCACGTCGACCGGATGCCCGGCGAGCCGCTGCGCGTCCTGCACGGCCTTGCGGTGGGCGAGGGCGAGGGAGTCGAGGATGCAGCGCGTCACCTCGGCCGGCGACTCGGGCACGGGCTGCCCCGAGACCCGGCACGCCTCGGCGATCCGCTCCGGCATCCGCCCCGGCGCGAGAAACGCCGCGTCACCCGCGTCCACGACCGACCGCAGCGCCTCCACCTTGGAGGCCTCCAGCAGCAGCGCGCCCAGGTCCGGCTCGCCCCAGGCCCGCACGCACTCCTGGAGCAGCCACAGCCCCATGATGTTGCGCAGGTACCGGACGGTGCCGTCCAGCCCCAGCTCGTTGGTGAAGTTGGCCGCCCGGCTCTCCTCGGTCAGCACCGGAGCGTCCAGCTCCAGGCCGGCGAGGGACCAGGTGCCGGTGCAGATGTACGCGAACCGCTCACGCCCGGCGGGTACGGCGGCCACCGCCGACGCGGTGTCGTGCGACCCGACCGCCGTCACGGGCACGGGGCCGGTCAGCCCGGTCTCCTCCAGCACCGCGTCCCGCAGCACACCCGCCGGATCACCGGGCCGCCGCAGCGGCGCGAACAGACTCAGGTCGATCCCCAGCCGCGAGGCGATGTCGTACGACCAGTCGCGCGTCCGGGGATCGATCAGCTGGGTCGTCGAGGCGTTGGTGAGCTCGGTGCCCTGCTCGCCGGTGAGCCAGTACGTCAGGAGGTCGGGGACGAGCAGCAGCCGCCGGGCGCAGGACAGCTGGGCCGAGGACCGGGCCGCCGTCAGCTGGTACAAGGTGTTGAAGGGCGCGTACTGCAACCCGGTCGCCGCGTAGAGCTCCTCCGCCGGGACGGTCGCCCACACCTTCTCCGCGACCCCCTCCGTCCGGGAGTCCCGGTAGTGCACGGGATTGCCGAGGAGCGCCCCGTCCGCGTCGAGCAGCCCGTAGTCCACGGCCCAGCTGTCGATCCCGACGGAGTCGACCTGCCCGGCCGCCTTCAACCCGTCCAGCACTCCCGCGTACAGACCCAGGACGTCCCAGCGCAACCCCTCGGGCACCCGCACGGGCCGGTTCGGGAAGCGGTGCGCCTCGGTCAGCTCCAGGCTGTCGGGGCCGACGCGGCCGACCATGACGCGCCCGCTGGACGCGCCGAGGTCGACCGCGGCGTACGACTTCACGGCCGCGCTCACCGCAGGAAGGCGGCCGCGACGCCGGCGTCGACCGGGATGTGCAGCCCGGTGGTGTGGGTCAGGTCGCCCCCGGTGAGGGCGAAGACCGCGTTCGCGACATGCTCGGGCAGCACCTCACGCTTGAGGATGGTCCGCTGGGCGTAGAACTCGCCGAGCTTCTCCTCCTCGACCCCGTACACGGCGGCCCGCTTGGCCCCCCACCCACCGGCGAAGATCCCGGAGCCGCGCACGACACCGTCGGGGTTGACCCCGTTGACGCGGATGCCGTGCTCGCCCAGCTCGGCGGCGAGCAGCCGGACCTGGTGGGCCTGGTCGGCCTTGGTGGCCGAGTAGGCGATGTTGTTGGGCCCGGCGAACACGGCGTTCTTCGAGGCGATGTAGACGATGTCGCCGCCCAGTCCCTGGGCGATCATCACCCGCGCCGCTTCCCGCGACACCAGGAAGGACCCGCGCGCCATGATGTCGTGCTGGAGGTCCCAGTCCTTCGCTGAGGTCTCCAGCAGCGGCTTGGAGATCGAGATACCGGCGTTGTTGACGACGAGATCGACACCGCCGAACGCCAGCACGGCCGCCCGGAACGCCTCGGCGATCTGCTGCTCGGACGTCACGTCCACGGTCACGGCGACGGCCTTGTCCGGACCGCCCAGCTCCTCGGCGACCGCGGCCGCGTTCTCACCGTTCAGATCGGCCACGACGACACAGGCGCCCTCGGCGGCCAGCCGGTGCGCGATGGCCTTCCCGATGCCGCTGCCGGCACCGGTCACCAGCGCGACCCGCGTCGCGAGCGCCTTGGGCTTCGGCATCCGCTGGAGCTTGGCCTCCTCCAGCGCCCAGTACTCGATACGGAACTTCTCCGACTCCTCGATCGGCGCGTACGTGGAGACCGCCTCGGCGCCCCGCATCACATTGATGGCGTTGACGTAGAACTCGCCGGCCACCCGGGCGGTCTGCTTGTCCTTGCCGAAGCTGAACATGCCCACGCCCGGGACCAGCACGATCGCCGGGTCGGCGCCGCGCATGGCGGGGGAGTCGGGCTCGGCGTGCCGCTGGTAGTAGGCGGCGTACTCCTCGCTGTACTCGGCGTGCAGCTCCTTCAGCCGGGCGATGGCCTCGTCGAGCGGAGCGGTCGGCGGCAGGTCGAGGACCAGCGGCCGCACCTTGGTCCGCAGGAAGTGGTCCGGGCAGGAGGTGCCCAGCGCGGCCAGCCGCGGATGCTCGGCGCTCGCGAGGAAGTCGAGAACCACCTCGGAGTCGTTGAAGTGCCCGACCTGAGGCCGGTCCTGGGAGGCGAGGGCACGGACGTACGGCGCGAGGGCGGCGGCCCGCTCCCGGCGCTCCCCGGCGCTCAGCGCGGCGTACCCCTCGATCACCGGCCCGAAGGGCTCGTCCTTGCCGCGCTCGGCGAGGAACTTCTCCGCGGTCCGGATGATGTGCAGCGAGTTCCGCTCGCACTCCTCGGAGGTGTCACCCCAGGCGGTGATCCCGTGACCGCCGAGAATGCACCCGATGGCCTGCGGATTGGCCGCCTTCACGGCCGCGATGTCCAGCCCCAGCTGGAAGCCGGGCCGCCGCCACGGCACCCACACGACACTGTCCCCGAAACACTCGGCGGTCAGCTTCTCCCCGTCGGCGGCACAGGCGAGTGCGATACCGGAGTCCGGGTGGAGGTGATCGACGTGGGCCGCCTCGACGAGCCCGTGCATGGCGGTGTCGATGGAGGGCGCCGCACCGCCCTTCCCGTGCAGGCAGTAGTCGAACGCGGCGACCATCTCGTCTTCGCGCTCCACGCCCGGGTAGACATCGACGAGCGCCCGCATCCGGTCCAGCCGGAGCACGGCCAGCCCCGCCTCGGTGAGCGTGCCGAGATCACCGCCGGACCCCTTGACCCACATGAGCTCGACATCGCCGCCGGTGACGGGGTCGGTCTCGGTGCCTTTGGCGGAGGCGTTGCCTCCCGCGTAGTTGGTGTTACGGGGATCAGAGCCGAGCCGGTGGGAACGGGCGAGGAGGGCGGCGGCTTCGGGATGGGTTGCCATGGATACGTGTTCCTCTCAAGGGACGGTGGGTGATTCACTCAGGGGCGCGGGGAACTGCGCGACCAACCACATACGGCCCGCACCCCACAGACGACAGATCTCGGCAGACGCTTACGCACCCCACCCCGCCTGCTCCCCACCGACCCGCTCGGCAACGATCTTCTCGCCCCACCCACAGCGCCGGTACGCCGCAATGGGGTCGGGGTCCAACCCCATCTCCTCCCGCACCTCCCGCAGCAACGGCCGCACATCCGTGTTGTACGCATCCATCAGCACGGCATTGGCCTCCAGCACATCCCCCGCCCGCTGCGCCGCGCCCAACG
Organism: Streptomyces azureus; assembly: GCF_001270025.1. Taxonomy (NCBI): domain Bacteria; kingdom Bacillati; phylum Actinomycetota; class Actinomycetes; order Kitasatosporales; family Streptomycetaceae; genus Streptomyces; species Streptomyces azureus. The sequence goes on from NZ_DF968193.1 coordinate 30,227, forward strand.
CGTCACCGTCGACCAGCAACGCCTTCGCCGTGGCCTCCTGCACATTCATCACCGAACGGATGATCGCCGGGATCTTCGCCTCGATGTTGTGGCACTGGTCGAGCATGAACGCGACCTCGGGCGAGAATCCGCCGCCCCGCACGACCTCGTACATGATCCGGAACAGCTGGAACGGATCCGCGGCCCCGACCATCAGGTCGTCATCCGCGTAGAACCGCGAGTTGAAGTCGAACCCGCCGAGCTTCCCCTCCCGCAGCAGCGTCGCCACGATGAACTCGATGTTGGTCCCCGGCGCGTGGTGCCCGGTGTCGACGACGACCTGAGCCTTCGGCCCGAGCTTCAGACAGTGGGCGTACGCCGTGCCCCAGTCCGGCACATCGGTCGAGTAGAAGGCCGGCTCGAAGAACTTGTACTCCAGCAGCATCCGCTGCCCGTCGCCCAGCCGCCCGTAGACCTCCGCGAGCCCCTCGGCAAGCCGGTCCTGCCGGGCCCGGATGTCGTCCTGCCCGGGATAGTTCGTCCCGTCGGCGAACCACAGCTTCAGGTCCGTCGAACCGGTCGCGTCCATGATGTCGACGCACTCCAGCAGGTGATCGACGGCCTTGCGCCGCACCGCCGCGTCCGGGTGGCAGATGCTCCCGAGCTTGTAGTCGTCCTCCTGGAACGTGTTGGAGTTGATCGCCCCGAGCTTCACCCCGCGCTGCTCGGCATGCTTCGCCAGCGCCGCGTAGTCGTCGACCTTGTCCCACGGAATGTGCAGGGCGACCGTGGGGGCGACCCCCGTGAACTCGTGCACCTTCGCCGCGTCGTCCAGCTTCTCGTACGGATTGCGCGGCACACCCGCTTGCGCGAACACCTTGAAGCGCGTGCCCGAGTTCCCGTACGCCCACGACGGCGTCTCGACTGCCTGGGTCTTGAGAGCGGCCTTCACCGCGGCGAGCTCGGTCACGTCAGGGCTCCTGAGGCATCGGGTCGTAACGACCACCGAATGAAACGATTCAGGACGCGAAGTTATGGGCCCCCCGAAGGGGTGTCAACCCCTCCGGCCAACACGGTTTCCCGTGACCAGGGCGTGACCTTCTGCCTTCGAAACTTTTTCGACCGGAACCCATTGACGTGACATGCGCGACCCGCCTAACGTCCCGGCAACCCAGTTGAAACCTTTCACGACGCCGAGAGGGCCGTCCCGCCGGCGTCGTCGAGGAGCCCCCATGACCCACCCGTCCACCACGGGTCCGGCCCCGGTTCTGGCACTGAAGGACGTCTCCAAGTCCTTCGGTGCGGTCCGAGCACTGCGGGACGTCTCCCTGGAGCTGTTCCCCGGGGAGGTGCACGCGCTCGCCGGTGAGAACGGTGCCGGCAAGTCCACCCTTATCAAGGCACTCGCCGGAGTGCACCGGCCGGACGCCGGCCAGGTGCTGCTCGACGGTGCGCCCGTCACCTTCCACGGCCCCGGCGACGCCCGCGACGCCGGCATCGCCGTGATCTACCAGGAGCCCACGCTCTTCCCCGACCTGTCGATCGCCGAGAACATCTACATGGGCCGCCAGCCCCGGCGCGCCCTCGGCCGGATCGACCACAAGGCCACGCACAACGCGACCGCCGCCCTCATGGAGCGCCTCGGCGTCGAACTCGACCCCGACCGGCCCGCCCGCGGCCTGTCCATCGCCGACCAGCAGATCGTCGAGATCGCCAAGGCCCTCTCCTTCGACGCCCGTGTCCTGATCATGGACGAGCCGACCGCCGCGCTCACCGGCAGCGAGGTCGCCCGCCTCTTCGGCGTCGTACGCACCCTGCGCGAACAGGGCGCCGCCGTGCTGTTCATCTCCCACCGGCTGGAGGAGATCTTCGAGATCTGCCAGCGGGTCACCACCCTGCGCGACGGCGCCTGGGTCGGCAGCGAGCCGCTGGCGGGCATGACCGAGGACGACCTCGTGCGCCGCATGGTCGGCCGCGACCTGGACGAGCTGTACCCCAAGCAGGACGTCCAGCCGGGCGAGGTCGCCCTGAGCGTGCGCCGCCTGACCCGCGAGGGCGTGTTCACCGACGTCTCCTTCGACGTGCGGCGCGGTGAGATCGTCGGCCTCGCGGGGCTGGTCGGCGCCGGGCGCACGGAGGTCGCCCGGGCCGTGTTCGGCATCGACCGCTGGGACGCGGGCGAGGTCTCCGTGGACGGCAAGACCCTCGTCAACGGTGCCCCCTCCGCCGCGATGTCCGCCGGACTCGCCCTGGTCCCCGAGGACCGGCGCGCCCAGGGCCTGGTGATGGACATGTCCATCGAGCGGAACATCGGGCTCACCGGGCTGCGCACGACCGTGAAGGCGGGCCTGATGGACCGCGGCGCCGAGCGCAGCCGCTCCCTCGACTGGGCGGTCAAGCTCCAGGTCAAGTACGCCCGGATCGCCGACACCGTGAACACCCTGTCCGGCGGCAACCAGCAGAAGGTCGTGCTCGCCAAGTGGCTCGCCACCGGCCCCAGGGTGCTGATCGTCGACGAGCCGACCCGTGGCATCGACGTCGGCACCAAGGCCGAGGTGCACCGGCTGCTGTCGCAACTGGCCGCCGACGGCGTGGCCGTCCTGATGATCTCCTCCGACCTGCCCGAGATCCTCGGCATGGCCGACCGCGTGCTGGTCATGCACGAGGGACGGCTCACCGCCGAGATCCCACGCTCCGACGCCACCGAGGAAACCGTGATGGCCGCAGCCACCGGGAGGGCCGCCGCATGACGGTCGTCACTCCCCAAGAGGCCCCCGTGGCCGACGTGCCCAAGTCGAGCGGCACCCGCCTCGTCGACCGCGTCTTCAAGATGCGCGAACTCGCCATCCTCGTCGTCTTCCTGGTGATGATCGCCGTCACCCAGGCCGGCAACAGCCAGTTCCTGTCCGAACAGGGCATCAAGGACCTGCTGCTGAACGCGACGATCCTCGTGCTCGTCGCCACCGGCCAGTCCCTCGTCGTCATCACCCGCAACGTCGACCTGTCCGTCGGATCCACGCTGGGCATCAGCGCCTTCGCCGCCGGAACCTATCTCCAGGGCGGCGGCAACCCGGTCGTAGCCATCGCGCTGGCCGTCCTGCTCGGCATCGGCTTCGGACTGCTCAACGGCCTGCTCGTCAGCCTCGGCCAGGTGCCCGCGCTCGTCGTCACCCTCGGCACGCTCTACATCATCCGCGGCATCGACTCCATCTGGGTCGGCTCCAGCCAGATCACCGCGGCCGATCTGCCCGGCGGTTTCGTCGACTTCGGCTCCGGCGGCATCTCGGCGGTGCCGTACCTGGCGCTGATCGCCCTCGCGGTCCTCATCGCCACCGCCTACTACCTCAAGCACTTCGCCAGCGGCCGCGAGCTGTACGCGCTGGGCTCCAACCCCGAGGCCGCCCGCCTCGCCGGCATCCCCGTGCGCAAGCGGATCCTCGCCGCGTACACCTTCTGCGGCGCCCTCGCCGGACTCGCCGGCGCGATGTACCTCGCGCGGTTCGGCAACGTCGACTCCGGCACCGGCAACGGCTACGAACTCACCGTCGTCAGCGCGGTCGTGGTCGGCGGCGTCGTCTTCACGGGCGGCTCCGGCAGCGTCTACGGCGCGGCCCTCGGCGCGCTGCTGCTGACCTCCATCAACAGCGTGCTGCCCGCCCTCGGCGTCAGCTCCGTCTGGGTGCTCGCCATCAACGGCATCCTGCTCATCCTCGCCATCGCGGTCGACCGGATCGTCGCGCTGCGCGTGGCCTCCGCCCTGAAGAAGAGGAACGCCCGCCATGGCTGACATCTCCCTGCGCCGAGCGGTCCGCTGGGACACGGTCGTCGGCGCCCTGCTGATCGTGGTCCTGCTGTTCTCCTTCGGCTTCGTCGACGGGTTCGGCAACGCGCTCAACCTGTCGTTCCTGATCGGCAACACGCTGCCGATCGCGCTGATCGCTCTGCCGATGACCCTGCTGGTGGTGTCCGGCGAGATCGACCTGTCGGTGGCCTCGACGGCGGGCCTGTCCGGTGCCGTGATGGGCGCCCTGTGGAACCAGGGCATGGCGATCGAGACGATCATCCCGATCTGCCTGCTGCTGGGTGTGGTGTGCGGGCTGGTCAACGGCCTGCTGGTGACGCGGCTGGGGCTGCCGTCCCTCGCCGTCACCATCGGCACACTGGCCGCCTACCGGGGCATCGCGCAGATCGTGCTCGGCTCCGACGCGGTGACCGACTTCCCCACCCAGTACCTGGACTTCGCGGCCGGGCGCATCGGCGACACGTTCATCCCGTACGCCTTCCTGCCGTTCCTCGTCCTGCTCGCCATCGCCGTGGTCGCGCTGCACGCCACCCCGTTCGGGCGGTCGCTGTTCGCGATCGGGGCGAGTGAGGAGGCGGCGCGGTTCGCCGGCATCCGGGTCAAGCGGCAGAAGCTGCTCCTGTTCACGGTGACCGGCCTGATGGCATCGCTCACCGGCATCTTCTGGGCGCTGCACTACGCCAGCGCCCGCTACGACAACGCCACCGGCCTCGAACTGTCCGTCGTGGCCGCCGTACTGCTCGGCGGTATCGACTTCGACGGTGGCAAGGGCACGCTCGGCGGCGCCATCGCCGGGGTGTTCCTGCTGGGGGCGCTGCAGAACGTCATGAGCCTCCAGGACGTCTCCGCGCAGTCCCAGATCGTCGTCACCGGCGTCCTGCTCGTTCTGTCCGTGCTCGGCCCCCGGGTCGTACGGCAGATCTCCACAGCGAGGGCGGGCCGTAGAGCCGCCTCGACTCCCACCTCGTAACCCAGCCCTTCCTCGTAAAAAGGACCATCGTCATGCGTAAGTCAACCCTCCGCCGCAGCTGCGCGGCGCTCGCCACCGCCACCTCTCTCGCCCTGGCGCTCACCGCCTGCGGTGGTGGCACCACCAAGAAGGACGTGCAGAACGAGGGCGGTTCGGCCGCCGCGGCCGGGAAGGCCGACCCGAACGCCGAGCTGAAGAAGGGGCTGACTGTCGGCTTCCTGCCCAAGCAGGTCAACAACCCCTACTTCACCTCCGCCGACAAGGGCGGCGAGAAGGCGCTGAAGGAGCTCGGCTCCAGCTACAAGGAGGTCGGTCCCTCCAGCGCCACCGACACCTCCGGCCAGGTCTCCTACGTCAACACGCTCACCCAGCAGCAGGTCGACGCGATGGCCGTCTCCGCGCAGGACCCGGGCGCCCTGTGCACCGCGCTCAAGCAGGCCATGAAGAACGGCATCAAGGTCGTCACCTACGACTCCGACACCACGCCCGACTGCCGCAACGCCTTCGTCTCGCAGGCCTCCGCCGAGGACCTGGGCCGTACCGAGGTGCAGCTGCTCGCCAAGCAGATCGGCTACAAGGGCGAGATCGCGATCCTGTCCGCCGCGCAGACCGCCACGAACCAGAACACCTGGATCGACTTCATGAAGGACGAGCTGAAGAAGCCCGAGTACAAGAACATGAAGCTGGTGAAGACCGCGTACGGCAACGACGACGCCCAGCAGTCCTTCCAGCAGACCCAGGGCCTGCTCCAGGAGTACCCGAACCTGAAGGGGATCATCTCCCCGACCACCGTCGGCATCAAGGCCGCCGCCCAGTACCTGTCGGGCTCCAAGTACAAGGGCAAGGTCAAGCTGACCGGCCTCGGCACCCCCAACGACATGCGCAAGTACGTCAAGAACGGCACCGTCGAGGCGTTCGAGCTGTGGGACCCGGCGAAGCTCGGCGAGCTGGCCGCCCGTACCGCCGTCGCCCTGTCCTCCGGGCAGATCACCGGCAAGGAGGGCGAGACCTTCAAGGCCGGCTCCATGGGCGAGTACACCATCGGCAAGGACGGTGTGATCAGCCTCGGCAAGCCGACCGTGTTCGACGCCAAGAACATCGACCAGTTCAACTTCTGATCACCGCGTCCTCCGATCACCGAAAGGGCTGTTGATGCAGCGCGTGTGCTTCCTGCTGAAGGTCCGGGCGGACCGCCTCGACGAGTACCGCGAGCGGCACGCCGCCGTGTGGCCCGAGATGCTCCAGGCGCTCTCGGACACCGGCTGGCACAACTACTCGCTCTTCCTGCGCGAGGACGGACTGCTCGTCGGCTACCTGGAGACCGAGGACTTCGCGGCCGCCCAGGCCGGAATGGAAGCCACCGACGTCAACGCCCGCTGGCAGGCGGAGATGGCGCCGTTCTTCGAGTCGCTGGACGGCGCCCGGCCCGACGAGGCCATGAAACCGCTCACGGAAGTGTTCCACCTCGCCTGAACGATGGAGTTCATGAGATGCACAGACGTACATTGCTGGCCGCCGCCCTCGCGGGTGCGGTGGTGACCCCCGCCCTCGCCTCCGGCACCGCGCGGGCCGCCGACCCCGGCCCCGCCGTCACCCGGACCGGCACCACGACCCTCGACAACCAGGCCATCTTCTTCGTGTCGTACGACGGCCTGGTCAACAACAACGCGTTCCAGAAGAACGGCCTGCTGACCTACAAGGGCTACCAGTACGCCGTCTGGTACACAGCCGACCGCAACGCCGTCGTCGGCCGCCGCGCCCTCGGCGCCAGTACCTGGTCCACCGTGAAGGTCGGCCACACCCTGCGCTACAACGACTCCCACAACGTCATCTCCATGGGCGTCTCCAAGGTCGACGGCCGGCTGCACCTCAACATGGACTCCCACAGCGACGGCTTCACCTACGTCAAGTCGGTCGCCGGGCTCATGGACAACCCCGCCGGGCTGAGCTGGACCGCGAGCCGCTTCGGCGCACCCCAGTCCACCCTGGACGGCCTGGCGCTGACCTCGCAGTTCACCTACCCGCAGTTCATCTCCACGCCGGAGGGCAGGCTCCAGCTGAGCTACCGTGTCGCCGTCTCCGGCAACGGCCGCAACGCCCTCGCCGAGTACGACGGCACCAAGTGGACCAACCTCGGCGAATGGTCCAGCTCCACGGGCACGTACAGCAGCGAGCACGGCTCCTCGACCGCCCGCAACATGTACCTGCACGGGATCGACTACGACCGGGGCGGCCGGCTGCACTCGTTCTTCACCTGGCGTGAGCAGAACGGCGCCGTGATGTGCAGCAGCGGCGGCATCACCAACCACGACACCGGTTACGTCTACTCCGACGACCGCGGCCGCACCTGGCGCAACAACGCGGGCACCGTCGTCGGCGTCACCGGCGGCTCCGACAAGGTGTCCGTGAACGACGCCGGGCTGGTCGTAGACCCGCTCAACCCGGACCACTCCCTGATGAACCAGGAGAGCCAGTTCACCGACTCCGCGGGCCGGCCGCACGCGATCATCTCCTACGTCCCGGGCCGCTTCGGGCAGTGCACCACCAACTACGTCACCGACCGGACGCGCAACGGCCGTGCCTTCCACGTCCGCAGGAACGCCTCCGGCACCTGGCAGAAGACCGAGATCCCGGTCCCGCTGAACTCCAGCCAGCGCACCAAGCTGATCCTGGACAAGTACGACAACGCGTACGCGATCTTCCCCTTCGGGCGGATCGCCGGCGCCTCGGCGGCCTCCGGATACACCGACTGGAGGATCCTGTTCGACGGCAGTGGCCTCAACGCCTTCGGCGAGGTCGTCATCGACGAGATGCGCGTCGCGCAGGACGGGGTGCTGTCCTTCATGTACCAGGAGAAGTCCAGCGGTACGACGCCCTCGGCGCTGCGCGTGATCGACTTCCGCCTGCCCGCCTGACCGAAGCCGGACGCCGGGGCGGCATGCCGGTAATGTGAGGCCGCTCCGGCCGCCGCCCCCCTCATCTCACCAGGAGGTCCCCGCCCGATGGCCCAGTCGGTGGGTATCAAGGACGTCGCCCGCGCCGCCGGAGTCTCCGTCGGCACGGTCTCGAACGTGATCAACCGCCCGGACACGGTCGCCACCGAGACCCGGGCCCGCGTGCTGTCCGCGATAGACCGGCTCGGCTACGTCCGCAGCGAGTCCGCGCGCCAGCTGCGCGCGGGCCGCAGCCGGATCATGGGGCTGCTCGTCCTCGACATGGGCAACCCCTTCTTCGTCGACGTGGCCCGCGGCGCCGAACGCGCCGCACGCCAGGCCGGACTCGGCGTGATGGTCTGCAACAGCGCCCAGAACCCGGGCGAGGAGGCCGAGTACCTGTCGCTCTTCGCCGAGCAGCGCGTGCGCGGCGTGCTGCTCACCCCGGCCGACGCCACGGGCCGCAACATCGAGGCGTTCCGCCGGCACGGCATCCCGTTCGTCCTGGTCGACCGGGTCGCCGAGGGCACCACCGAGTGCTCGGTCTCCGTCGACGACGTCGCGGGCGGCGCCCTGGCCGTACGCCATCTCGTCGACGCCGGGCACCGCTCCCTCGCCTACGTCAGCGGGCCGCCCGGCCTCAACCAGGTCCGGGACCGGCGCACGGGCGCCCTCGAAGCGCTCTCCGAGGCCGGGCTCGGCCCCGACGCGCTGCGCGAGCTGCCCACCGAACGGCTGGACGTCGCCGCGGGCCGCGACGCCGGCGCTCGCCTGCTCGGCCTCGCCGACCGGCCGACCGCCGTGTTCTGCGCCAACGATCTGCTGGCGCTCGGCGTCCTCCAGGCCATGTACGCGGCCGGTGTCGGCGTCCCGGACGACCTCGCGATCGTCGGCTACGACGACATCGAGTTCGCCGCCGCGGCGGCCGTCCCGCTCACCTCGGTGCGCCAGCCCGCCGTCACCATGGGCGCCATGGCCGCCGACCTGCTCCTGGAGGAGACGGAGGAGGAGGGCCCGGCCCGGCCGCACGAGCACCGGCGGGTCGTGCTCCAGCCCGAGCTGGTGGTCCGCCGCTCCAGCCTGTCCGCCCGCTGAACCTGAACCGCCGTTCAGCAAGGTTTCATGATCGAAGGGCTCACTCGCGGACGTCTCCTGTGATGAACTGGGACACGGTCCGAACACCCGTCCGTCCCGGGAGCCCTGTTGACCCTCAGCTACCGCCAGCCCGGAGTGGTCCTCACCGACCGCCGCTTCACCGTCCCCCTCGACCACGACCACCCCGGGGGCGAGACGATCGAGCTGTACGCCCGCGAGGTCGTCGCGAGCGACAAGGCGCACCAGGACCTGCCGTGGCTGCTCTACCTCCAGGGCGGGCCCGGCTTCGGCGCGGACCGCTCCGTCGGCAGGTCCGGTTGGCTCGGCCGCGCGCTGAAGGAGTACCGCGTGCTCCTCCTCGACCAGCGCGGCACCGGCCACAGCACGCCCGCCAACCGGCAGACGCTCCCGCTGCGCGGCGGCCCCGCCGAACAGGCCGACTACCTCACCCGGTTCCGCGCCGACTCGATCGTCCGCGACTGCGAGGCCATCCGCGCCCAGGTCACCGGCGGCGCCCCCTGGACCGTCCTCGGCCAGAGCTTCGGCGGCTTCTGCCTGACCACCTACCTGTCCCTCGCGCCCGAAGGCCTGGCCACCGCCGTGATCACCGGCGGACTGCCCTCCCTGGACGCCCACGCCGACGACGTCTACCGGGCCGCCTTCCCGCGCATCGAACGCAAGGTCACCGCGCACTACGCGCGTTACCCGCAGGACGCCGAACGCGCCCGCCGGATCGCCGGCCACCTCCTGACCCACGACGTGGTCCTGCCGAACGGCTACCGGCTCACCGTCGAGGCCTTCCAGTCCCTCGGCATCGTCCTCGGCACCGGCGACGGCACCCACCGCCTCCACTACCTCCTCGAGAACGCCTTCGTCCGCACCCCGCAGGGCTTCACGCTCTCCGACGCGTTCCAGGAGCAGGCGCAGGGCATGCTGTCCTACGCCCGCCACCCGCTGTATGCCCTCGTCCACGAGTCGATCTACGGCCAGGACGCCCGGCCCACCGCCTGGTCGGCCGAGCGGGTCCGCGCCGAGTTCCCGCAGTTCGACGCCGCGAAGGCGCTCGCGGGCGACGAACCGCTGCTGTTCACCGGCGAGTCGATCCACCCCTGGATGTTCGACTGCGACCCGGCGCTGCGCCCCCTGCGCGAGACCGCCGACCTGCTCGCCGCCCGCACCGACTGGACAACCCTGTACGACCCGGCCCGCCTCGCCGCGAACGACGTCCCGGTCGTCGCCGCCGTCTACCACGACGACATGTACGTCGACACGGCCCACTCCCTGCGGACCGCCCGCACGATCCGCGGCCTGCGCACCTGGATCACGGACGAGTTCGAGCACGACGGCGTACGCACCGGCGGCCAGCGGGTCCTCGACCGGCTGCTGGCGCTCGTGCGGAACGAGGCGTGATGCCGTGCCGGACGCGCGGTGATGCCGGTGGCGCGGATTAGTCTGCCGACATGACGACCACTCAACTCCAGCCCATGCCCGACGACTGGGGGCGTGCCCTCGCGGTCGTGGCCCACCCCGACGACCTCGAGTACGGCTGCTCGGCGGCGATCGCGGCCTGGACCGACGAGGGCCGCGAGGTCGCCTATGTGCTGGCGACCCGGGGCGAGGCGGGCATCGACACCCTGGAGCCCGAGCGGTGCGGGCCGCTGCGGGAGCGGGAGCAGCGGGCGAGCGCGGCGGTGGTCGGCGTGTCGGTCGTGGAGTTCCTCGACCACAGGGACGGTGTCATCGAGTACGGCACCGCCCTGCGCCGCGACATCGCCGCCGCGATCCGCCGGCACCGGCCCGAGCTGGTCATCACGCTCAACCACCGGGACACCTGGGGCGGTGTCGCCTGGAACACCCCGGACCACGTGGCCGTCGGCCGGGCCACGCTCGACGCGGCCGGCGACGCCGGCAACCGGTGGATCTTCCCGGAGCTCACCGAGCAGGGCCTCGAACCGTGGGACGGCGTGCGCTGGGTCGCCGTCGCCGGTTCCAGCACCCCCACGCACGCGGTCGACGCGACGCCCGGCATGGAACGCGCGGTGCGCTCACTGCTGGAACACCGCACCTACATCGAGGTCCTGACCGACGAGGACCCGGAGACCTACGTCCGCGGCTTCCTCACCCAGCACGCCGAGGCCACCGGGGAGCGGTTCGGAGGCAGACCGGCGGTGGCGTTCGAACTGTTCGGCAGATGACGCGGACGAATTGGGATGAGGAGGCCCCCGCAGGGCCGCGAACTCATCGGTGAGTTTTTCGTTTCGTATGCTGAACGTCATGCGAGATCACAAGCCCGCGCGGGCGGAACTGCGCGGCGACTGCGAGCGGTGCTTCGGACTGTGCTGTGTCGCCCTGCCCTTCGCGGCCTCGGCCGACTTCGCGGTCGACAAGGACGCCGGCACACCCTGCCGCAATCTTCAGAGCGACCACCGCTGCGGCATCCACGCCCGGTTGCGGCAGAAGGGGTTCACCGGCTGCACGGTCTACGACTGCTTCGGCGCCGGGCAGCAGGTCTCGCAGATCACCTTCGGCGGCCAGGACTGGAGGTCCGGACCGCCGGAGCACGCCCGCCGCATGTTCGACGTCTTCCCGGTCGTCCGGCAGCTGCACGAGCTGCTGTGGTACCTGACCGAGGCGCTCGCCCTGTCCACGGCCCGTCCCGTCCACGCCGATCTGCGCAAGGCCCTGGAGAAGACCGAGGAGCTGACCGGGCTGACTCCCGAGGAGCTCGCCGGGCTGGACGTGGCGGCGCACCGCCAGGAGGTCAACGTCCTGCTGCTGAGGACGAGCGAGCTGGCCAGGGCCGGCACCAAGGGCCGTAAGAAGAACCGCCGGGGCGCGGACCTCATGGGCGCCCGCCTCAAGGGTGCGGACCTGCGCGGCGCCAATCTCCGCGGGGCCTACCTCATCGCCGCCGACCTCACGGGCGCGGACCTGCGGGGCGCGGACCTGATCGGTGCCGACCTGCGCGACGCGGACTTCACGGACGCCGACCTGACCGGGGCGTTCTTCCTCACCCAGCCGCAGCTGAACGCGGCCCGGGGGAGCGCCGGGACCCGGCTGCCTGATTCAGTCACCCGCCCCGGGCACTGGACAGCGCAGGTCTGAGGCCGCTTCCCGCACCGGTGTCCGGCGCTCCGGATGCAGCCGCAGCCCCTCCGGCATCAGCGTCAGCCGTTCCGTCACCCGCAGCCGGTACGCCGGGTCGGGCCGCATCTCGTAGCGCCGCAGCAGCAGGCCGAGCACCAACGTCGCCTCGTGCAGGGCGAACTGGCGCCCGATGCAGGCCCGCGCCCCGGTCCCGAACGGCTTGAAGGTGTGCGGGGCCCGGGAGCGTACGGCCGGCGCGTCGAAGCGGTCCGGGTCGAACCGTTCGGCGTCCGCGCCCCACACCTCGGGGTCCCGGTGCAGCATCGGCGTCAGCACCAGCGCCCACGCCCCGCGCCGCATGGGGTGCTCCCCGGCGAGCACCGTGTCCTCCCGCGCCTCCCGGGCGAAGGCGGGCGCGGTGGGCCACAGCCGCAGCGACTCGTCCAGCACCCGGCGGACGTAGCGCAGCCTGGCCACCTGCTCGTAGGCCGGTTCCGCCGCGTCGCCCCAGACGCGGTCCACCTCGGCGCGCGCCCGGGCCGCGACTTCGGGGTGGCGGGAGAGGTAGTGCAGCGCGAAGGAGAGCGCGCCGGACGTCGTCTCGTGGCCGGCGACGAGGAAGGTGATGACCTGACGGCGGACGTTCCGCGGCTCCAGCCGCTCCCCGGTCTCCGGATGGTCCGTCTCCAGCATCCGGTCGAGCAGGTCCCCGTCCCCGCGGCCGGATGAGCGCCGGGCCCGGACCAGCTCGTCGACCGTGCGGTTGAGGTAGGCGATGTCGGCGGCGTTGCGGCGGCTCGCGCTCCGCAGCAGCAGCGGCGCCAGCGGGAAGGGCACCGTGTTGAGCCGCTGCGCGTACGTCAGCGTGCCGACCATCGCGGTCACGAAGGGATGCGGCCGGGAGCGCTCGAACGACCCGAAGTCGTGGCCGAAGCCGGTGCGCGCGATCGTCTCCAGCGTCAGCTTGGTCATGTCGCCGGGCACGTCCACCGTCCTCTCCCTCGCCGCCGCCCGGTCCCAGTGCTCCGTCAGCTGCCGCGCTACGGCCAGCATCATCGGGTGGTAACCGGCCATGGCCTCACGGCTGAACCCCGGGGCGAGCACGTCGTGCGCCAGCTGCCAGTTGGGCTCGTGGTTGTACGCCGTGAACAGGCCGTCCCCGACGACCGGCCGCAGGTTCGCGATGCCAAGGCCCACGTGCTTGGCGAACCGCGACTCGTCCGCGAGGTCGGCCGCGTGCCGGGCGCCCCACACGAACACGAACTCCTTGCCGAAGGCCTTCCGCCGGAAGACCGGCCCCAGTCGGCGGGCGTACCGCAGCGAGTCCTGGAGGGGAGTGCGCCGGTTCACGCCCACCACGTCACCGAGCAGCGGGACCCGGTACGGCGGATGCGGAATGCGGTCCAGTTCCGGCCAGCCCAGCTCGGCACCCCGGAACCCCTTGGGCAGCCCGTCCGGTATCGGCGCCTCCGTCATGACGCTGTCTCCCTTGATCCAGCGGTGGGTTCGCACGTGTTGTACACGGGTTCAATAGCGCGGTTCAGTCTGGTCCCGTTGTTGAACCGGCGTCAAGTAAAGTGCGGGCATGGCCGCGAACCAGGGTGGGCGCACGCGCCGCCGGCTCAGCACCGAGGAGCGCCGGGAGCAGCTTCTGGCCGTCGGTGCGCGGCTGTTCTCGGAGAGTCCGTACGACGACGTGTGGATCGAACAGGTCACCGAGATCGCCGGCGTGTCGCGCGGGCTGCTGTACCACTACTTTCCGACCAAGCGGGACTTCTTCGCGGCGGTCGTCGAGCGCGAGAGCGAGCGGATGCTGCGCATGACGGCGGCGGTGCCCGGCGTCCCGGTGCGTGAGCAGCTCGCGGGCGGCCTCGACACGTTCCTGGAGTACGTCCAGGCCCATGCCCATGGCTACCGCGCCTTCCACCGCGCCGACGCGGCCGGGGACCAGGCGGTGCGGCGGGTCTACCAGCGGGCTCTGGGCGCGCAGGAGCGGCAGATCCTGGCGGCGCTCGCCGAGGACCCGGAATTCGGCCCGGCCTGCCAAGGGCGGCCGGAGGTGCGGCTGGCCGTGCGCGGCTGGCTGGCGTTCACCACGTCCGTCTGTCTGGAGTGGCTGCGCGGCACGGAGTTGAGCCGGGATCAGGTGCGCGAGCTGTGTGCCCGCGCCCTGCTGGGCGTGCTCACTCCCTGAAAGGCCTCGTAAAGATCACGTGACGTGGTTGGCTCACGCCCCGATCTTCGGTAAGTTAGGCAAGGCTTACCTAAGGAGGTCTGGGATGGGTGACGGCAGCCACAGCTGGACGGCGGCCCCTGCCGCGGCGGAGCGGGCGCGCTCGGTGCTCGCCGCCGCGTGGTCCTGCTCGGTGACCGCGGAGGGCACGCGGGAGGAGCTGGTCGGCGCGCACACGGTGACCGAGGACGGCCGGGTGATGGTGGACGTGCCCGGGGACAGCGGCCTGCTCGCGGCCGCGATCTGCGCGCCCCGCGGCGAGCCGTCCGCGGTGCTGGAGTTCGCCGACGTGGCCCCCGTCCCCGTGCGCGACCGGATCCGCGCCCGGCTGTGGCTCGCGGGCTGGTTCACCGTCGAGGAGGACCGGCTTGCCTTCCGGGCCACGCGCGTGGTGCTGCGGCAGCCCTCCGGGGCCGTGGTCGTCGACCTCGACGACTTCGCCGCCGCGACGCCCGACCCGCTCACCACGGCCGAGGCCCGGCTGCTCACGCACCTCGCCGACTGCCACGCGGACGCGGTCGAGCGCCTCACCCGCCTCGTCGGCTCCGACAGCCTGCACGGCGCGGTCCGCGTCCAGCCCCTCGCCGTCGACCGGCACGGACTGACCCTGAGGATCGAACGCGCCCGCTCCCACGGCGACGTACGACTGGCGTTCCACACACCCGCTGACGACGTCTCGCAGCTCACCGAGCGCATGCACGTCCTGCTCAGCCAGGCGACCGCCGCGTCCTGCCCGCGGGCCCTACAGTGGCAGCGCACAGACGGCGACCGGTGACGGAAACGGTTCACCGGCGCGCCGCAGCGCGCCGCTCGTCCCGTCCACGCGGAAGACGGTCACGGTGCCGGACTTCTGGTTCGCCGCGAACAGCAGCGTGCCCTCCGGCGAGAAGGCGATCTGGCGCGGGAAGTCCCCGCCCACCGGCACGGTGTCCAGCAACCTGAGCCGGGCGCCGTCCGCCTCGACGGCGTAGCGCGTGAGGCTGTTGTCGCCGCGGTTGGCGAGAAAGGCGTACCGGCCGTTCGGGGTCACCAGGATCTGCGCCGGGTAGTTGGTGCCCGGACCGGTGCCCGTGGACTGCGCCTCGCCGACCGTGACGCGGCCGGAGGCGGGGTCGTACGAGCAGACCGCCACCGTGTTGTCGACCTCGTTGGCGAGGTAGGCGTACCGGCCGCCCGGATGGAACGTCAGGTGTCGTGGGCCCGCGCCCGGCCGGGTGCGGGCCTGCGCGACCTCGGTGAGCGTGCCGGCCTTCTCGTCGAGCCGGTAGGTGTAGACGGTGTCCGTGCCCAGGTCCACGGCGAGGATGTGCCCGCCGTCGGGGCTGGTGAAGATCTGGTGGGCGTGCGGACCCTCCTGGCCCGGCCCCGGCGCCGGACGGGTGTGCCGGACGAGGTCGGTCCGCTCGCCGAGGGCGCCCGAGGCGCCGATCGGATGCACCGCCACGCTGCCCGAGCCGTAGTCCGCGCTGAACAGCCAGCGCCCGCCCGGATGCACCGACAGATGGCAGGGGGCCGCGCCGCCGGTGCTCCGGCTGCCCAGGACCTTCCGGTCGGACAGCCGGACGGCCGTCACGGCGCCTTCCTCGCGCTCGTTCACCGCGTACAGCGTGTGGCGGTCCGGGTGGATCGCGAGGTACGACGGGTCGTCGACGCCGGTGAGCGTGCCGGTGCCGGTGATCCGGCCCGTCGCCGCGTCGTACACGGCCAGCCCGATGCCCTTGCCGCCGCCCTCGGCGGAGGTGTAGGTGCCGAGGTAGAGCGGGCGCGGGCCGGACGGGCGCCGGGCCTCGCGGGACGGACTCGCGCTCGACTCGGGGACCGCCGGATTCGTCGGGGACGCCGGCGCGGGCGCGTCGTCACAGGCGGGCAGCGCCGCCGCGGCGGCCCCTGACGCCAGTGCGCCGACGAACCGGCGCCTGC